>JBJOON010000021.1:0-17052 GCA_046051235.1 Bacteroidota bacterium | reverse complement strand
GAACCTGATTGGTCAGCGATTTGTGGATCGCGAACAGCCAATGCGAATTGCACGTTACCACGGTATCCGAAGTCTGTATCGAAATCGTCATCCCAGTTACGATATGAGATAATATTCTTCACGTTTACGTTTCCACCGAACCACTCGAACGCATCGTCACCGCAATAAGAAACTTGAACGTGGTCAATGGTTGTTCCATTACCAACACCGCACATGGTGATACCGTTAATTTCAGAATTCGGTTGGAAAGGAATTCCACCGAACTCAATACGAACGTAGCTGATGATACCTGAGTTGTCGTTTGGATCTGGGTTAGCTCCACCACCGTAGATAGATCCTACTCCACCTTCAACTACTGCTTCACCTGCCGCTGTTCCATTACCTGCGTTAGCTGGAGAATTCACTGCAGCTCTTCCACAAATAATTAAACCTCCCCAGTCGCCGTAACTTCTTTGTCCAGCAGCTTTCTGAGAAGTCATAACAATAGGCTGTTCTGGTGTACCCTGAGCATGAAGGTAAGCGTCACGTTCAATGATTAACGACCCTTTTGTCACCAAGTCACCTTTGATAATGGTACCCGGTTGAATAACCAAAGTATCGTTAGCTGTAACCTTTACGAATCCTGAAAGAATGTAAATGTTGTTGTTGGTCCATGTAGTAGTTCCATTAATGTCAATGTTTCCACTTACCACAATCTGCGCTTGGCTGCTGAATGCTGCTATCAATAGCGCGAACGAGAATAAAAGTTTTTTCATGATTTGAATTTGTTTGTGCAAACTTCCCGCAATCACTTTATTAGAAGATGATGAAGCACTTAAGGATTCATTACCCAATTCGAATGAGAATGTTATGTGTTTTAAGCCAATGTTAAACTCACTTCTTCTTTTGACTTGGCTTCACATCTTCTCTGAACTTGTAACTCAAGGTCACACTCCAGTAATTACCTCTGTTGAAGTATTGAAGGCGTTGATCGTTTGCACGACTTAATTTTCCATCTTGATTAGCATCTTGAAGGAAAACGAAATCTTGCTTCAACACATCTTGAACGCCAGCACGAACAGAAAAACCATTTTTAAACAACTTTGTAATTGCTATGTCTAACATATCGCGAGACATTTCATAAACTTCAGGAATATCAGGAATGCCCACGATGGTAACACGAGGACCAATTCTATTGTAAAGAACTGTAATTTGCCATCCCAAAGAATCGTTGTCGTAATACAACCCACCATTAAGAATGTATGGCGATTGTCCAACCATTGGACGGTTTGGATTTAAGCCCGATGCCAATCCTTCTTCACTCACTTGAATGTCTGACTTAATGAAGGAAGCGTTCGCTACAACTGTCAAGTTTTGTAGTGTTCTGTTTGAAGTCATTTCTTTCAAAGACTTACGAATATCGAATTCCACACCGTAGCTCGTTGCACCTAAGGCATTACCTGGAGCGAAACTACGTGTACCACCTGAACCAACACCTGGAACGAAATAAGGCTCAATAGGGTTATTAAACTCTTTGTAGAAAAAAGCTGCGCTTAAATACTCAGTGTTAGAAGGATAGTGCTCAATTCTTACATCCGCATTTGAATTTGTTGCAAAGGTCAAATTGGGATTACCTGTGTTAATGAAGTTGTTTTCAAAATCATAGAAACTAAACGGAGCCAATTCCCGGAACTCTGGTCTGTTAACAGTCTTACCGTAGGCTGCTCTTAATGTCGTTTTCTTGTTCAATGTATAGGATAAATTTACTGAAGGAAGGAAAACAAGCGAATCAAGCGTAGCCGTAATCGGTGTTCCTGTTATATCAGCACTGGTCAACACTTGTGAATTTTGCTCTAAGCGAATACCACCTGTAATAGTTAATTTCTCGAAGGGCAAAGTAAACATGGCATAACCCGCGTATAAGTTTGAAGAAGCGTGGTACTTATCTGCTCCACGTGTGTCTTCATCTAACAAGAATCCGGTTGAATCGGCCATGTTAGCAGGAGAAAGAATATTCGCAATACTCGTTGTGTCTTTGTTCCAATCGAAATCAAACGCATTGATAACATACCCCAAGTTTCTAGAACCGAAATCACGGTCTTTGTCTTCAATATAAAAACCGGCTTTAATGGTTGCAAATCGCGGCTTCTCTTTATCTGTGTTCAATTGCTTTAACTTGTGCTCGTAGTTCGCAGCATACGTCCTTACATCCTCTTTCAAGTTCATGAACAGTCTTCCTGAGAAGAAAGGTTGAGCCACAGTTGTGAAGTAAGCGTGGAAGTTCTCGTCTGAACCATCCAATGGACGAGTGTATCGAATGCGTTTCCAGTCTGGATCGTTTCTTCGAGTTTGCGCATAACCCAAGGCCCAATTCAAGCTTCCTTTTCCATTGAACAATTCGTGTGTCCCGGTAAGTTGTGTATTGTACATGCGTCGTTCAGTATATCGGAAAGAATACTCCTGACGGTAATTCCCTTCTTCTAATGCACGACCGGTTCTGAATGTGTTTGATTGCAGACCGTTTTGATTCAAGAAATTTTTGAACTCAATGAAACTCTTGTCCGTTTTCATTCCCCAGTTATGAAGAATTCCAACGTTTGCATTCTTTTGATAAATCATATCATCAAAAGAAAACACTGTATCACTCGTCTGCGTCGCTTCTTCAAAAACGTTGTAATCGAGACGACGAGAATTTTGACGAAGAGCGGTTCGTGAGTAGCTAATTGC
Organism: Bacteroidota bacterium; assembly: GCA_046051235.1. Lineage (GTDB taxonomy): Bacteria > Bacteroidota > Bacteroidia > Flavobacteriales_D > Sanyastnellaceae > CAIZGX01. Next base: position 14,346 of record JBJOON010000021.1, on the reverse strand, counting down.
TGTAAAATTTCCGAATTGAACTTTTTCAGTTTGAAAACGCTTACCGAACGAAACATTCACTCTTCGATCTGGCAAAGCTGTTCCTGACTCGTAACCCCAGGTATTTGGAAGTGCTAGGCTTAGCGCTCTGCGCTCCGCTTCTGTGGTTGCATTACGAACATTGCTTGGAAAATCTGATGGCAAATCACGTGTCCCATTGTCGAAACCTAATGCCTCAGACCCTGCGTTCACATTACTTAAAAACTCTTGCCCTGTTGTGTTCGAGCGATAGTTCGTTGCCATACTCACATCCAACGAAGTCTGATAGTCAGGGAAATTCTTTGTGTACACATTTATGGCTCCACCTGCAAATTCACCTGGAAGATCTGGTGAGGGTGATTTGAAAATCAAGAAACGATCAATCGCTTGACTCGGTATTAAATCGAATGAAAACGAACGGACATCTGGTTCCAATGACGGAACCAAAACACCGTTCATCATCACGGCATTGTATCGCTCGGTCAATCCGCGCACCATAACGAAACGATTGTCAATGATTGTAACCCCTGGAATTCTTCTTGCGACTTCCGATGCGTTTCTATCTTGTCCCTTTTGAATTTGAACAGCTCCTACTCCACTTACCACACCTTTCGCCTCGCGCATTTCCATGATAACGGCAGCTTCGGTGCTGGTCTTGCGGAAATCTTTAATCTCCACTCCTCCACCAACCATAAATGATTCTGATTGAAGAACAATATCTGCCTTTATTTCCTTTCCTGAAGCGACTTCAATTCCAGAAATCTTTTGGGTCGCGTAAGAAATAGCCTTTACCTCAATGGTGTAGTTTCCACTATTCTTAACGTCAATGTTGTATTCACCGAATGCATTCGAAGCAGCTCCGTATGAGGTTCCTTCAACAATAATGATTGCCCCTACAACTGGTTCAGCTGAAGAATTTAGAACAGTTCCTTTAATAATAGTCTGTGCGCCGACAGACAAGCACGACAAAAAAAACAAAAACAGGATTGATTTTTTTTTCATTTGATCATTCATTTTCATGACTGCGAAACAACAGCAGTAAGATTGATTAGGAATAAATAGCGAATTATTTTAGAGTTAACATTCGACGCCATTTGTTAAGCCAATGTTTCGAACGTTGCGAAGAAGTCGTTGGAGGTTTTCTGAAAATAATCCATCGCCTCTTTGGAAATCCAATACTTCGATCTCATTCCAAAAATGCGCCCATCAATAATGCTACTTTTCTTCATTTCTCGAAGGTGTTGAATCACGGTAGAGGGTGACATCCCAGGTACATCAACCACACGGCCCTCAACGACTCCATGGCTTTTCATCATTTCCAAAAGAATGGTCACTCTTGCAGGGTGTGCGAGTGCTCTTGAAAAATGGGCGAAATCACTTTCCAAACCCTGAGGGACGTAAGGTAATTTTGGATCTTCTTGCATGTAACAAAGAAATTCCAATCTTTAAAAAACTAGGTTTCGATAGCGTTAAATAAAAGTAAATCAATCGTTGTTAACTTAATGCTATCTTAACATCTATAAACTCTACTTATGCTGACTAGTTCTTATATCAATCGAAAAAAGCTGATTTCGAGCACTTTGAGCATATCAATTTCTATTGAGACAATGTTCAAAAAAAAATCGTCAAATATTACTTGTCAATAATTATAACCAAAGAAAAAAATATACAGTTCATTCAAATTAATTTCGTCTTTATGAATTTTGTCTCTTTTGACTTCCTATTATTTTTCCCTGTTGTTACATTGATCTATTTCCTTCTGCCCGAAAAGTTCAGGAACACATGGCTTTTGCTATCTAGTATTTTTTTTTACATGTTCCTTATTCCCTATTATATATTTATTCTGCTAGGAACAATTAGCGTTGACTTTATTGCCGGAAAACACATTTACAAGGAAAATAATCCTAAAAGAAAAAAACAACTTCTAGTAATAAGCCTGATCTTTAACATTGGAATCTTGTTTTTTTTCAAATATTACAATTTCTTCGCGGAGGAATTAACGCAACTCGTTGTAACTCAAAATGCAGACGATTTTCTTTCCCAAGTAGTACTTCCTATTGGCTTATCTTTTCACACTTTTCAGTCCATGTCGTATACAATAGAAATATACAGAGGGCATTGCATTCCAGAAAAAAACTATTTCCGCTTCATGCTGTTTGTCATGTTCTACCCTCAGCTTGTTGCCGGTCCAATTGAACGACCTCAGAATTTACTACATCAATTCAATGAAAAGAAAACATTCGATTACAATCGAGTGAAATCAGGACTTTGGTTAATGCTCATCGGTTTTTTCAAGAAGATTGTCGTTGCTGATCGGCTTTCGATTTTAGTTGATTCTGTTTATTTAAATCCAGATGGATTCAAGGGCATACCTACCCTTTTGGCCATTGCATTTTTCGCCATTCAAATCTATTGCGATTTCAGCGGATACACAGACATTGCGCGAGGTGCTGCAAGGGTTTTGGGATTTAATCTCATGGAGAATTTCCGAATTCCTTACTTTTCAAAATCAATTAGCGAATTTTGGACACGTTGGCATATTTCTCTTTCTAGTTGGTTCAAGGATTATTTGTATATTCCATTGGGCGGAAATAAAGTAAACCTCTTTAAAGTTATTCGCAATGTACTTATTGTGTTTATTGTTTCCGGACTTTGGCACGGTGCGAATTGGACCTTTATTGTTTGGGGAGCATTGCATGGATTGGTCGTAATAATTGAACGTTTAACTCGTTTTTCAAGATCAAAAATCTCCAATTATTTAGGAATGCTTTATACTTTCATTGTTTTATCCATTCTTTGGGTCTTTTTCAGGGCCGAAAATATGATTCAAGCTTTCGAAATTTTAAATAACGCGTGGGAATTTCCAAAAACGGGAATAGGCAATCAATTCAGAGGATTGGGGCTAACGATAAACGATCTAATTCTTTCAGGTTGCTTCATTGCTGTTATTATTGTTCATGATTTTGTTTCTCAGAAAGTGAATATCTTTGATTGGGTTCAGCGAAGGACCGCAGTTGTGAGATGGATAATCTATTACCTATTAGTCATAGTAGTTATTTTCTATTCTGAAAACGGGGCAACCAAAAATTTCATATATTTTCAATTTTAAGATGAAAAAATTCACCCTTAAAATAATGCTGTTTTCCTTGCCTTTTTTGGTCTGGTTTGGCGCTGTGGCTTGGGTAGACCCCTTCAACTTTTTCAATTGTAAATCGAAAGAAGAAATTGAAATTCGTAAAATGAAAATTCGTTCATTAAACAGCATGCTCTTCAACATGATTCAATATAAGAATAATCCAACAGAAGTCATTTTCATTGGTGATTCTCGAACTCGAACACTTTCTGATTCATTGTATAGTTCAATTACAAACCAGAGCACTTTCAATCTCTATTCAAACAAGGCAAAATTGAATGAGATGATTGACTTGTTTTGGTATGCAGAGAATTATAACAAGCTTAAAAAGGTATTTATAGGCATTAACTTCAATTTATTCAACACCTATGCCTTTGGGGCACGATCTAAATCGAACAGTGAAATCTGCAATTCTTTTTTGAAATACATAACGAACAGAGCCGTTGGCCAAGCTACCGCTATAATGCTCGACCTGTTCTCGCTTTCTCAAGAAGAAAAAATGAATCAAATTGAATTTTGGAAGTACAATATAGAAGAAAAATCAGCCGATTTTTATTCCAAATATGATTTTCCGTCGGAAGCAGTCATACAACTTTCCGAAATGGCTAATTACTGTGAAGCAAATAATATAGAATTAACTTTTGTGATACTTCCACAAGCTCTACCTATGCGAAAAAAAATCTTATTTTATAATCTTGCAAATGAAGAGTCTGTATTCAAAAATACGATCGCAGCCATAGCCAAAACAATAGATTACGATTACGAAAATGTTATAACAACTGATACCACCAACTTCGGGGACCCTATTCATTTTAAAAAGTCAATTGGCGAGCTAATAGCTCGTGAACTCGCAATGAGTGATTTTAAAATTGGTCAATCCTTGAAAAATTAATTCAATTTTATTCAATACTTATGTATCTTTAACTGCACATTTCTTATTCAATTTTTATTTCATTATTGGCTAGACTCATGAAAAAGATATATATTCTTTTTTTTCTCTCTATTCTAACTAACGTTGTTTTCTCTCAGACTGATCAGGAAGATACACTTAAAGTTAAATCAAAATCATTTATGGTAGGGACTGGAGTTGCTATTTCTTTAGGAGATCTATCTAATAATTATCTCTTTCCGAAAATTAGCGAATTTGGTTCAACAATGAGATCGGGAAATATAATCGGATACAATTTTTGTAACGCCTTCGGAAAAATAGGTTGCTCTCTTGAATTTCAAAATAACGGTTTGAAAGGTTTCCATGTTTCTAGCAATAGTGACACGATCCAATATCAAGGAAGTTTCACATCATACACTTACAACTTAACTTTAAATTCTAATGACTTATTTAAACTTAAGAACAGTCCGAAATTAACTTTTAACAGCAGTATTGGATTAGGTTTTGTAACTTATAGATCATATAGTTATACAATACCAAACAGAGTAAGAGAATTCAACGATTTTTATGGATATAGCCTTGAATCAAATACAAATGCTAATGGTTTCGAAAGTTCTAATCTGCATCTAGAGAACAAGAAGTATACTTTTGTAATTCCCGTTCAAATACAACTAAACTATGAAATAAATGATAGTACCAGCTTTCAGTTTTCAGTCAAACATTCATCATTCTTCTCAGATAACATTGACGCCGGTTCAAACAAAAGATTCAACAATGATCGTGTTTTATATATCGGAGTTGGACTAACCCGCGGTATCAATAAAAATAGTGAGATTTGTAATCTCATGAAATCACCATTCAAGACATTTCCCTTATCTGTATCGCTTAATACAGGTACATTTTGTGTTGTTGGCGATTTCATTCCGAAGGAAAATGGTCCTTCTGGAATAACCGCTTTGAAATTATTAAACGGAAAAAATGGACTTTCATTTGGAGCAAGCCTGCACCAGTACATTGGTAAAAAATCGGCACTTTCTTTGAATTACACTTTGACCAAAGCAAATGGATCAAGAAATGTCGCTTTCACAGATTCTCTTAGTCAAGCTTTCAAAGTTGATATATCCTCATTAAGTCTTAATTACAACTTCGATATCAATTATACTAAAGATGATACAATAGTATTCACAATTACTCCTTTTGTAGGTTTGGGTGTTGCCGGACTTAGAAGTATATCATACTTTTCAGACGATAATACAATTATTGACTCTTTCAGCTACACCGAAGGAAAGTCTTTTTCACCAATAGCATTTGCTGCAAGTGATTTCACAAAAAAAATTGTTTTCCCAGCAGGCGTGACTCTTTCTTTTCCAATCAGAGATAATTTAAATATTCAAGCGACTTTTAACAACAATCATTATTTGTCGGATTGCATTGACGGCTTTGTGAACGAAATAAGTCGCAAAGACCGTTCTTATCAAGCTAATTTAGGTATTTCCTTTCGGTTGAAATAAAGAAGTATAATTGTCTATCTCATTAATTCATGAATGACCTTCGGTCTTATAAATGGAGCCTTCGCTCTGATTTAATAAAATCTGCAGCAAGGTCATTTATAATTCGTGCTGTTGGTATTGCTTCAACATATATATTTTCAATCTTCGTTCTCAGCGAGTTTGACATTGAATCTTGGGGGAGAATAACCATGCTATTCACAATTATTCAAGTCGTATCACTCTTTCTTCGTGCCGGAACGGACAAAGAAACAATGCTAAAGTTTAGTAGTAAAAGTCCTAACGCCATCAGCTATTATTCCAAATCGCTTAGTCAAATTGCACTTCATTCAGCAGTCATACTCGCGTGCTTGGCAGTTTATTTTTTAGCCGAAGGAACCGTCGTTTTTCATAATTGGAATCTTATTTATATCTTTATTGGTGCTACAGCACTAAGTATTTTAATGCTTCATTCTGAATTATTAAGAGGGCTTAAAAAAGTTGGATGGTACAGTTTTTTTGAAAAAGGAGGTATTTTTACCCTTACCGCAATAATTGGATTTGTTTCATTCTTGACCATTTCTTCTACTGAATTCAATATATTTAATCTTGTTTTGGCCATAGTGTTGCTATGTTTTCTGGCCTTCTTTGTTTCGAAGAAAGCAATTCAAAAACTGCCAGATAATGTTATATCCAAGGAATTATATCTTGAATCTCCATTGAAATTAGGCCTTCCGCTTATGCTATCAGGAGCTGGATTTATGATTATGAATTGGACTGATTTGTTTATCATAAATGCCAACCATGGTGATGAAGCTGTAGGTCTTTTTAACATTTGTTCTAGAATAGCAAGCCTCAGTGCTTTTGCATTGCTTGCTGTGAATACGGTGAACGGCCCCAAGATTTCAGAATTGTTTAATAAAAAAGAAATGAAACAATTAGAAAAATATGTTCAACATTCAAATAAAATAACTGCTATCGTTTCGTTAATTGTGGGAATTATAATCTTCATCTTCCCAAATTCTTTTTTGCTTGCTTTTGGAGTAAACACTCCAGATAACACCGTTATTAATTGTTTGTTTCTTCTGGTAGTCGGTGAAATCATAAATGCGTCTTGCGGATCTATTGGACTATTGCTGCAAGCAACTGGACACAGACAACAGTTTCAAATCATTGTATTTATATCGACATTTATAAGTATTTTACTAGGACTGTTGTTTGTTCCAAAATACGGAATTGTTGGAGGCGCGTTTGCAAATGCGAGTGCTACCGCAATATGGAACATCTCGGCATTCATTTACGCCCAAAAAAAATTGAACATAAAACTTTTTTTTAATAAAACATGAAAGTTCAATACGAGAATAAAGAAATTACTTTACCCGATTTTTTATTGATTGGTGCAGCAAAAAGCGGCACAACTACCCTATTTGAATATCTTAACAATCATCCAGAGGTATTTGTTCCTAAGAAAAAAGAATTGTTTTATTTTTCATTTGGTAACAAGACACCCAGATATACCAACGCGAATTTCCTTTCTATGCTCACTTGGAGAACTAATGACTACATAAATGAGTTTAAATTCGTTAAAGACAAAATCATTGGCGAGTGTTCCACGTCGTATTTATATACTGCAAAAACAACTATTGAAAACATTCATAATCTTTACGGTGTAAGAGCTAAAGATCTTAGAATAATAGTGATTTTGAGGAATCCAGTAGACCGCTCATTCTCGCATTATACGCATCTAGTTCGTAATGGACTCGAAAATCTACCGTTCGAAAAGGCTATTGAAAAGGATAACATTCAAGCGAGAAAAAATGAAATTTGGGGATTCGACTACCTTGAATACGGAAATTATGCCAACCAGCTTCAGGCCTTCTTACAAATTTTTCCGCTAGTAAAGGTGCTATATTTCGAAGATCTCAAGAAACCAGATCATATGTTAGAAGATCTGAAAAGCTTTCTTGGATTAAACACTTCTTTCCCAAAAACTAAAATAAAAACCTTCAATCCAAGCGGAATACCAAAGCACAAAAGAACACTCCGTATTCTCAGAAACAAGAAGCTCCAACGATTTATTAATTTTTTGGCTCCTAAAAAACTTACTTTTTATTTGAAAGCAATTCGGGACAACTGGACGTCAAAAACTATGATACGCGTGCAAATGAACCCCGAAACCAAAAAAAAACTTTCGGCTCATTATTCAACCGAAATCGATAATTTAGCTAAACTTCTAAACCGCTCACTTGATCACTGGAAATAATGGCAATTAAATTTCTAATTAACGGATTCTTCCGAAGTGGTACAACATTTTTGTTTAATCAAGTTAAAGAGCAACTACCCGAAAACACCTGTTTTTACGAACCTTGCTACCCCAAATTAGGCCTTATTGTCGAACATCACAAACAATCTGAACAAAAAACAGATAGGCTACACGGGAGTTCGTTGTGGAGTGAATACGCTGAACTTCTAGACTCTGATTTCAATAACTTATTACGTAATCATCCTAATACAAAAAATAATGGCATTGCGAATGATGCATCTTTGTTTAATTATTTAGATCTATTTAACAATCTTGATAAGCCCTTAGTTCTTCAAACAAATCGTTACCATATGTTTTTAGGAGCTATACAAGCAAAGTATGCCATTCCGGTCGTGCATATCATTCGAAATCCAATTGACGTTTATTTTTCAATGATAAAATCGTATTCGAAACGTTCTGTTGGCATAAAAAAATATATTCGCAAAGTTATTTTTCCATTTACTTCGAAAAATTATTTTGGACAAGAGTCTGAACTGAATTTCAACATTGAGAAGTTAGGATTGCCTACCGTGTTTTATGATAATTGGAGATTCAGATATTTCAAGAAAATTTCTTTCAAGGAGAAGGTATATATCAACTGGGTGCTTGGAAACTATGCAGCAATGACTTCGAAAGATACAATTCTTATTGTTTTCTATGAAAACTTAATCGCGCAAACTGAAATTGAATCCAAAAGAATATCCAAACATATAAATTCTAACATTGATATTGAAAACGTAAAATTACCGCAGAACACATACAATAAGAGTTTCGAAATCGAATACTTTAACTCAATCATTGATAAGTATAGACTTAAACGATGCCTTGATATAATTCAAGTAGAAATGCAAGCTCAAAAAATAAATTATTTCTAAGTTTGAATCACCTTATTCAGAAAAACATTTTTACAATTGGACTTTCAATAATATTCATTATTGGTTTTCGATTGGCCTTGCATACTCCACTTAATTCAATGGTATACACACTGGAGGCTGTTACAATTGTTACATTTTTTTTCATCTTTCTCTATCAATTAATCATTTCTCTTTATTCAAGAAAGAGAATAAATAATTTCTTTTTTTTGAATATTGGAATGTGCCTATTTCCATTTTTCGGAAGTTTAAGCGCTAATCACGAGTTTGGTCAACCTTTGTCTTACGGGTTTATCCATCAACGAGATTTTTTTCTTTTTCTTATTGGAGTTGTGTTATCCTATTACATTAAAACGATTTATGATCTAAAACAAATTGAGCGATCATTTAAATTCATCTGTTGGTTAAGTCTTTCAATTTTTATCATTACACCTCTTTTCCTAGATCCTGAACTTTTTTTAGATACTGATTTTGTCGGTTTTAATCCACTTAAAGGCGGTTATATTTTCAAATTCATAATGACCTTCATGGTTTTCGGATTTCTTTATTATTCCATCTTATTCTTCAGAAATAAACGAGTACTCGATGCTTTCCTCTCTATGCCGTTTCTTGTATATCTGATTCTCATAAGGCAAGACCGTTCGATAATTGTACTTGGTTTAATCACATTTATCTTTTTCTTTTTCAAACGTATTTTCCCACTAAATAAAATAAAATATAGTCTTATAACTTTATTTTTGGGTTTGAGTATTACTCTATTATTAACTGTTATTGAAACAAGCTATTTCGACAAATTCGCTAACCTAATTTCAGTAATCTCAGGAGAAGAGACTACTGAAGCGTCTACAAATATTCGAAATAAAGAGATTTCGATAGCCATCCCGTACATATTCAAAAACCCTTATTTTGGAAATGGTGAATTAAGTAACCAATGGAACGGTGGTTACAAAAGACTATTCGGATATTTCTATCCTTCTGATATTGGCTTCATAGGAGAAATTTATGTTTTTGGAATAATTGGAACACTGCTCCTTCACGTTCAATTTATTTTTGGTGCATTCTACATTAGAAAAACCTCAGATAGAAAACACGATCATTTCTTCATCGTACTCAGTTACTTTCTGCTCTATACCTTTCTCGATTCATTAACCGCTGGACAAACAATTTTCTATGCTGCGAATAGCATGATTATTATTTCACTGCTCTACTCTTATTACAAGCTAAATAGCGATAATTCGAATACTGATTTAATACAATAGTCTGATGAATAAATTGCTTAAGCTTATTATACTTTTTCTTGTATGTGCAGCACTGAATAGCTGCAAACAAACTTCTAAACAAGTTTGTTCCATTCCAGATTCCTTGAATTCGATGAAAGATGGAAATATTTCACACAAAAAAATAGGAATCAACACGAGCAACTCTTTTCATATACCACTCAATGAAAAGGATATTGAATTAATCACCTCGCTTCACGCCGAAGTTCTGCGCTTCCCGGGCGGAACCATTGGTAATTTCTACCATCCGACCGGAGGTGGCTACGGATTAATACCCAGCGAATTCACAAAACTTGAAGGCAAGGCTCCCGAAACCTTAAGCAATCAATTGAAAAAATCCTCACACGACTCAACAAACTACCTTATTCCCTTTATCGGATTAGCCAAACAAGCAAACGCCTCGGTATTACTCGTAGCCAATGTCATAACAGGAACGCCACAGGAATTGGATTATCTTATTTCAACACTGTTGCAAAACAACTTGAAAATTGAAGGTATTGAATTGGGAAACGAACTGTTCCTTCCAGCCTACGCGAATTACTTTCCAACTGCGAATGAATACCTGAATCGAATAACACCGTTCATTGAATTCATAAAAGCAAATCACCCTTCCATTCCTTTTTCCATTCCTGTTTCATTTGGTCATTCCGGTGTGAAACGAGCTACGGACTGGAATGCTGAAATTCATGACAAAGGCAATTCTGAATATTTATCTATTCACTATTATTCAGATCCATCTAAAGACGATTATATTGAAGATTATGAAACTCGGTATAAACTGTTGCTTGAACTTTTTCCGAATAAACATTTTTGGTTAAGCGAGTTCAACCTTCTTCATCCCGGAAAAGAATATGGCAATTCACATTTTCAATCACTTCAAAACGTTCGATTAATTTCACATGCCTTGATTAATTCCAGTGAACTAACTTTACTTATCTATCACAATTTATTAGGCTCCGACAAAGCCTTCTCCCTAATCAACAAAGACAAAAACGAAACAAAGCAAAACTATTCCTTCCAACCTTTTTCAGACATACTTAATTGCAATAACCTAGCGACATACTCGAACGTTTGTGACCATTCGTTCGCCTGTATTCAATGCGAAAAAATTTCCATAGTAGGAACGACCAAAGAAGAAACACAACTGGAACTACCCACTTTTATGTTGAACGAATCTGCTAAATATAAACTTCAATTATTTACAGATAAGTCACAAGACATTCAAGCAATTAATTCAAAAACAATAACTCTACCTGCTAACTCATTCTATTTCATAACGCAATAATTATTCATTCATGAAAGGTATATTTGTAGTTGGAAATAGCCGCTCCGGAACAACGCTTATGAGCCGAGTACTCGGTTGTCATTCCGATGTTTATCAATTGAATGAGCTTCATTTTTACGAAGAGTTGTATGAACCTCAAAACAATCCTCTGTGTCTCTCTGAATCTGAGCGAAACAATTTGTTCAATACATTAATGGCCAGAGATATCTATGGTTATCTTGAGTATAAATCGAAAGATCCACTGACAATTCATTCAGACTTTCCACTTCCAGCCAATACAGATAAAGCCATTGATGTGTTTAAACACATGCTCACGACAAGAACGCTAACCGCCGAAAAAAAACTTTTTTGTGAGCAAACTCCTCGGAACGCATTTTACATCGAAGACATTGTAACATCATTCCCCGATTCGCATATTGTATTTATGCTGCGCGATCCAAGAGCGGTTTTGTTGTCTCAAAAACTTAAATGGAAAAGAAGATACCTGGGAGCTTCAAATATTCCATTGCGCGAATCGATTAGATCTTGGGCGAATTTTCACCCCTACCTCATTAGTAAGATGTGGAACAGTATAGCCAAAATCGCACTTCAATACGAAAATCATCCGAACGTCACGCTCGTGAAATTTGAAGATTTCACTCAGAATCCAAAGGCCACCATAGTTGAATTATGTGGGAAATTGAATATTCCATTTGAAGAAAACATGCTTCAAGTTGAAATTAAAGGTTCTTCCACAGGAGCCGACCAAAACAAAAAAGGTGTTGTTGCCAAATCGTCAACAGAACATAGTTTTCAGGGAATAACCGCTGCTGAAAAATTCATTTGTGAGCGAATAAACGCCAACTTAATACTGCGTTTTAATTATATTAACGTTGAAAGAAATCGCGTTCCGTACTTTGGTCTTTTCTTTAATTTTTTACTTTTCTTTTTTAAATCGAGCTTAAGTCTAATGCTTAATATAAAACGGTTTAAAAATTTGAGAAAAACAATTACTAAACGACTCGGATTGTGAGCAAGAACAGCAGCGTCAACAGACCAAATCTATTCATTGTAGGTGCGCCTAAATCGGGTACTACACTACTTTATCATTTCCTTAATAATCATCCCGAAGCTTTCATGAGTGAGCCCAAGGAAACCAATTTTTTCTCATACGTTCCAATAAAAAAACAAAAGCTTTATTACGACGCCGAGAAAATTCAAACCCTAGAGCAGTATGAGCTACTTTTTAGTGAAGCGAAAGACCATAAAGTAATAGGTGAAGGAAGTGTATCGTATTTGTACTATCCGAATGTTGCTCACGATTTGTTTCAATACAACCCGCAAGCGAACATAATTGTTCTTCTCAGAAACCCCGTTGAACGTGCACTTTCCCATTTCCTAATGGATAGCAGATTAGGGTTTATTCAAGACTCTGCGGAAGAAATTTTCTATAAACAATCAAAACATAAAAACGCGCATCTGTTTTTTCAACAAGTGTTTGAACTTGGATTGTACAACACCCAACTCAAACGATATTTCGAAAATTTTCCAGAAAAGCAAATTCACATCTTTTTTTATGATGAAATAAAGAAAGACACGAACGCATTTTTTCAAGAAGTCTGCAACAAGCTTGGTCTTTCTCAAGTTGAATTCAAATTTTCTTCCTCGAATAGAAATGCGTTTGAAGCTCCGAAAGGAAAGGCAATAGCTTCACTTTATAAAAGCGAACGACTAAGAAAGCTTAGTAAATTTCTTATCCCAAAGTCGCTCATTGGAAAGATCAAAGAAACTTTTTTCACAAAGGAAAAACCTGCGTTTTCAGAACAGTTTTTAAAAGATGTAGACCTCTACTACGCAGATTCAATAATAGAGCTGGAACAAATGCTCGATAGACCACTTGATCAATGGAAAAGCAAATAACCATTATCGATCATGTTGGAACCAAAGCGGGCATTGACTTTTACAGTCTTTCATTGCTCGATTCGTTGGCACAAAAGAACACACGGGTTTCTTACTACAGTAATTTTAAACACGAGATTCCTTCCGTTCCAACTAAGAAGACCTTTTATTTTCAGAGTTCTTCAAACAATATTTTGCAAGCCTTGGGCTTTTTTCACGGATATATTTCAGCATTATTTTTTTGTGTCATTCGAAAAGAGCGCAACATCCTTCTTCATTCGTTTTCATATACCTATAAAGATTTGTGGGTTATTCTTTTATTACTTCTTGGCAATCGTAGAGTTTTAACCATCGCGCATGATGTAGATAACTTCGCTCCCGGCGATAAATTCTGGATTAAGAAATTCATTTTAAAAAAATGTAACCGCATCATGGTGCACAACGCATTTTCGAAAAGAGAATTGGAACAATTGAATATTCCCAAGACCAAAGACAAGACGGTGGTTATTCCGCATGGTCATTTCCTTGAATTGAGTAAAAATCAAATCGAAAAGACCAAAGCAAAAAAGGAACTTCAATTCAATTCTACGAAGATTTACCTTTTATTTTTCGGACAAATAAAAGCTGTTAAAGGACTTTCATTTCTCATTGAAGCCATGGCATTACTCCCTGAAAAGTTTCACCTTATCATTGCAGGAAAGCCTCAATATTCCACTTCCGAAATTGAACATCGAATCAAAGAGTTGAATATTGAAAGTCGCATCACTCGTGAATTCAGATACATTACCAACGCAGAGAGAAACGTTTACTTTTCAGCCGCAGACGCAGCAATTCTTCCCTACACAAAGATTTATCAAAGCGGTGTGCTGCTTATGAGCATGTCCTACGGCCTACCCTGTGTAACTTCAGACCTACCTGCTTTCCTAGAAATTATTTCAAATGGTGAAAATGGAGTGCTTTTTCAGTCAGAAAGCGCAACGGATTTAGCTGAAAAAATTAGTACATTATTTCATAATCAGGATGATATTATTTCCATTAAAAAAAATGCAATTCGAACCATGAATACACATCACGATTGGAATTCAATTGCAGTTCAGTTCAAATCTACCATGCTATGAAGATTGCAATTATTGGCACACGAGGGATTCCAAATAACTACGGAGGTTTCGAGCAATTCGCAGATATTGTCTCTCAAGTGTGGGTGA
>JBJOON010000020.1:0-18145 GCA_046051235.1 Bacteroidota bacterium | reverse complement strand
ACAACTGTTCCGAGTCAAAACCCAGACGCCGCTTGGGGAAGATGTGAGGACGCTATTGGAGATTTCATCATTAACACAAGTGCTACTCCTAGAAATACAAACAACTGTATTGTATCCATTTCTGAAACCGAACAAGCATTCGGTATGTATCCGAATCCTACTTCAACATATCTAACTATTGAATACAGCAGTGCAATTACTCGATTAGAAATTTTAGATATTACAGGTAGAACTATTTGTATTGAAAATCCGAATGCGACTGTTTCTAGACTAAATGTGCAAGAATATTCGAAAGGAATTTATTTCGTAAAGGTGAACGGCAAGTTCGCAAGTAGATTCGAGAAGACAGATTAATTAGAAAGTTGGAAACTCACCCATGTGGCGTCGTCGGTTTGATCTTGTGATCCCTTCCAGGTAGCAAACAAATCATCGATGCCGCATTTGCTTCCCGAGAAAACCTGTCCACTTTCAATCCACTGAATAAGTCCGCTCATGCGCAAGCGCTTGTTCGACATTTCGCCAATTTGATCATAAAGACCATCGGAGCACATAACAACGCGTTTGCCCTTAATATTCACATTTCCGCCCGCTATTTCCGTTTGCTCTAAATCTAAATGAAGAAATCCTTTTGACTTCGAAATGATCTCCACCTCATTGCTTTCATTCACCAACATTAAATTAGAATTCAGGCTTCCCCAATTTGCGTCTCCTGTTTTTAGGTGAACATGCATGAGTACTAAATCAAATCCTGCAACCATATCTGAATATTGGACATCTCTACGTAGACGTTTCTTTAAGTCGATAACAGTTTCGCTAACAATTTCTTTAACATTTACTTCGCCTTTAATGTGACTGGTTTTTTCAGAAAGTAAATCACTAACAAGTACTGTCAATAATGCTCCCGCCAGACCGTGTCCGGTGCAATCACCTTGTGCAATAAGAACCGAATCTCCGAGATTTTTGTACCAGTAAAAGTCACCAGATACCGCCTCGGCCGAGGTGCTAAACACATGCAGCTGAGGAAGTACATCCCATGCATCGGTGTGATTCGGCAAGAAGCATTCCTGCACAAACCGAGCGTATTGAAGACCTTGACGAAGTTCTTCGTTTTTCTGATTTAACTCTGCCGTTCGATCGATAACTTTTTGCTCCAATTCCTTGTGAAGAATTTCAAGTTCTTGAGTTCGGTTTGCAAGTTCGGTTTCGTTATCGTACATGCGAATGGCTTCGAGCATCGTAATTTCTAGATCTTTTGGTTCCCAAGGTTTTTCAATATATCGAAATAATCGCACCTTGCTCAATACTTCCGAAACGGCCTGTAAATCGGCCTGACCTGTAAGCATTATTTTCTTGCATGCTGGTGAGAGTATTTCAAGATGTGCAAGCAGTTCACTTCCACGCATAGGATGCATCATGTAGTCACTAATGATGCATATGAGTTCATCTCCTTTCTCCAGTAAAGGGGTCAATTTTTCTAACGCAATTTCCCCAGAGTTCGCGGTAATCAATTCAATTCCCTCAGGTAAAAAACTTTTTACATGACGAGACAAGACATTGAGAATAATGGCTTCGTCGTCTACAAGAATTATAAATCGTTTACCTCCTTTCACTTGAACATTCTTTGTAGTACAAGTTTATACTATAATTTCCGATTATAACTTGTTAAAGTTGAAATTTGACCTTTAATCAAGGAGTTTACGAAGACTGACAATTGCCTGTTTTCCATTTATGATAAGGGAATTTATTGCCGCAATTGCAAGAGGTGAAAGTCCCTCCGATTTCAACTCATTCGAAATTCCAGCAAAAGATAATCCGACTGGACGCACACCAATAATTTCCATGCTCGCTTTCAATTGATGGAGCTCATGACGAAGTGCAGTAACGTCTGATCCAATTAAAGCTAGTTCTAGTCGGTCAAGTTGTGGTGGAAGATGTTCCAAATAACCACTAACTACATCTTGCAACGCATTCACATCATTACCCAAATATTGCTTCAGCATGGAGAGGTCTAACTCTTCGTGTAAATTTAAATCCCCAATTTCTCGGTCCAAAACCTTTTCTTCAAAGCTCCATTTCTTCATTATTTCAACCAGCGCACGTTCTGAATAAGGTTTCACCAAATAATCATTCATTCCCGCCTGCCTGCAAATCTCTACTTCTTCTCGCATAGCATTTGCACTCAAACCAATGATCGGGGTATTCAACTTAAGTTCATCCCGAATATACTTCGTCGCTTCTAAACCATCGACTAAGGGCATTTGAACATCCATAAGGACAATATCAAATTTTTTCTCTTGAATTAAATCTATTGCTTCCTGTCCATTTTGTGCAATTGATAAAACCACTTCGCATTTCTTCAATATCACTTGCAGAACCATTCTATTCAGCTCATTGTCCTCTGCAGCCAATACTCGAAGTCCTTTGAGCGATTTTTGCATATGAATTATTTCAACTATTTCTTGTTTCGGTTTATCATTCGATATTCTCATTGGAATGCGAATCTCAACGCACGTTCCTTTCCCTTTTTCACTTTCTATTTGAATTGTTCCGCCCATAATTTGAACAATGCTTCGTGCAATGCTCAATCCCAAACCGCTTCCTCCAAACTTCCTGGTAATGCTAGCATCCTCTTGTGAAAATGCTTCAAACACCTTTGCTAAATAGGCCATATCCATGCCTACACCTGTATCTTGTATCTTGAAAGCTACTGAACAAATATCATTTTCTTTAAGTGTTAATTGCGATGTTACCCTAACATAACCCGAATGAGTAAACTTGATTGCATTACCTACAATGTTGAACAGCACTTGACTCAATCTGTGAGGGTCACCGAAATATGAAATACTTCTATCGTCCATTAAATCAATATCCAATGAAATTCCTGCTTGCTTGGCCTTGTCCTTAAAAATGCTTAATGTTCTTTTAACAGTTTCATTGAGATTGAACTGAATTGTTTCGATACTGAATTTTCCAGATTCAATTTTCGAAATGTCCAAAACATCGTTAATTATTGAGAGTAATGTGGAAGATGCAGAACGCATTATATCTGTGAAGTATCGTTGATTAGCATCGAGTTGAGATTGCGCCAACTGCTCAGCCATACCAACAATTCCGTTTAGGGGTGTGCGTATCTCATGACTCATATTGGCCAAGAACATGGCCTTTGCTTTTGAAGATTCTTCTGCTTTACGCTTGGCATCCTTCAATTCAAATTCCATTTCCTTTAAGTGGCTAATGTCCCAATGTATTCCTATAGATCCGTGAACGTTGCCATCATCTCCCAACAAAGGAGCAGCACTCACTAACCAATAACGGGTTTCTCTCGATTTATTGAAAACACGTAATTCGTAAACATCTTCTTCACCTTCAATGCGCGAAGCATTCCGCTCCTTCATACGCTCACGCTCAATTTCATCGAGTAGTATTTCACCCCCGTCCTTTCCAATTA
Source organism: Bacteroidota bacterium (assembly GCA_046051235.1). Lineage (GTDB taxonomy): Bacteria > Bacteroidota > Bacteroidia > Flavobacteriales_D > Sanyastnellaceae > CAIZGX01. The sequence continues at coordinate 14,697 of JBJOON010000020.1, read as the reverse complement.
ATTCTTCACAGCTAAAACCACTCATATCGCAAAACGCTTCATTTGCGTGGATAATAAAACCGTCGGGGGTTACTTCCAAAAGACCTAAACGAAAATTGTCGATAATGCCCTTGAATTTCGCTTCTCGATTAAAAATTAGCTTCTCAGTTGTTCCAGAAGATTGCTCCAGCTCTACAATGCGTTGGCGTAAATATTTTATTTCCTCTTCTTGGGTCATTGGAACGCTAATTTAGACACAAACAGCTGAATTAGGTACACTAACTGCAAATTTTGTTCTAAAAGCTTTTGGAAGAAGGGGGCATTTCATACCTACTAAACCTAACTTATACTTATGAGACCTTTTCCCAAGTTAGCTGAAGGAAGAACTTAGCTCCATCTAATTGATGAATGTATTCGTCTTGTTGGAATGCCTCTGCTATATTTAATGTTGAAACACTTAATACATTTCCAGATGCTGATTTCATTGTGAAAATGTACTCATCGGCTTGAAGGGTAATTTCGGGATACCACTGGAACATATCATCGCCCGCTGCCATGACATCGATTGCCGAAAAAACCACTTCACCATTTTTATCAGCGATTTCAATCTTAGCACCTTGAAGATCGGCATTCGCACCTTCTGGTTGAATCCATACGAAGTTCAATTCTGCGACGTCCTCGCCCAAAACAGCGGTTGGCGCAGATTCTTCATTGTTAGAAACAATTGAAGTGGTGTCAGCTACATCTACCGGTGCTGTTGGCATGTAGAATTCTTTCTGACAAGAAGCAAGGCTAATTGAAAGAGCGGCTGCGAAAAAGATGGTCGAGATTGAGTTTTTCATAAGCCAAATAGATTATACTTCTCGTACTTCTAACCACAGCAAAAGGTTACACTTTTCTATAAAAAAATAATATTTTTTATTTCGAAACAGAAAATTGGATTGGGATGAAGACTTCTTCGCCCTCAAACCGAAGTAAATAATGTCCATTCGCTAAATTCGACACATTTAAAGAACTCTGCTCGGAAAAGATATTTTCTTGCTGAACCACCCTTCCAGAAAGGTCGTAGATGCGATAAGATGAAGCTAAATGTGTTCCCAACGCGAAATTCAAAATGCCTTCCGAAGGGTTCGGGTATAATTTCGGTTCGGTCGCCACTGACTCGTCTATTCCAACACAACAAACATAAATTGTTTGAGTATCCCTGTTGTTGCAACCGTTGCCGTCTACATAGTTATAGGTTACCTGATAATATCCTGGAGCAACCAATTCAGGATAAAACAAATTTCCACTTACCCCAAATCCCGTGTAATAACCTCCCGTTGGAATTCCGGTCATCTCTACTGGAGGATCGCCAGCCATAACAGTGTCCTGTGAAAGGAACAGCACCGTTGGCTCGAACAACACGAAATAATCAAATACTTCAGAGTTATTGGTGCATCCATTTACATCTGTATAGGTATAATACACCTGATGTGCGCCCCCGCCAGCAATAGTCGGGTCAATAGTACTCGCGACAATTCCATCACCAATGAAAGTTCCTCCCAATGGCAAACCAACTATTCCAACAGGATCAGCAGATATACAAATACTGTCGGTTGAAATACCCATCGCCACTTCTGGCAACTCAAAAACCTCAACACTTAACTGATTACTACTTCCTTCACATCCAAATTCATTTATTCCTGTGCATGCATAGTTTCCAGATTCGTTAACAGTAATGGTCGCTGTGGTTGGACCGCTGTTCCATTCGTAACTAACCCCACCTGTTGCAGTAAGGTTTACGGAAACGTCTCCACAAAACGTCAATGGACCATCGGCAGTAATATTAATGGCTGGCTGTGGAAGAACCGTGAAGGTATACTCATCAGATCTCGTGCTGCAACCCAGTGTTGTCGTACCTATTAGATATACTGTCATAGCCTCATCTACCTCCAAAGCAGCTGTTGTATCGCCTGTAGACCAAAGGAAGTGATCAGCACCACCTGAACATAAAATAGCCGATTGCCCTTCACAGAATACGGTATCTCCAGTTAGGTGAACAGTTAAATAAGGATAATCACAATTTTTCAATTTTCCGAAAAAGGCTTCGCCACCACCGTTGTTTGTTGCTTCATAGCCACCAGCGGCTAAATTCGAAGATGCAGAACTTCCAGCAAAAAACATTTCCTGATTGGCATTCATCACAAGGTCACTCACCGTCTCGTCTGCACTTCCACCCAAATAAGAACTCCAATAACGAAGACCGTCTATGGAAAATCCCGCGAAGACAATATCTGTTAGTCCGCCATTCGAATTCTGAAAACCGTTCACTCCCAAATTTAAAGAGGTAGAATTTCCTGTAATGAAAACATTTCCCGCTGCATCCGTTGTAACACCCCAAAGCGATTCGTTTCCAGAACCTCCGTAATAGGTCTTCCAATTCACTGTTCCATCAATTGTATAAGAGGCTAAAAATCCATCGAAACTTCCCCCTGCGTTAAACACTTGCGCAGCTCCTGGTGTTGAGACTCCGTTGATAGATCCAGATTTTCCGACTACATACAAACGATCTGATGCGACATGAATAGCCTCGGCGCGATCTTCACTTGGCCCACCAATGTAAGACGCCCATTCAATCATGTTCCCGCTGTTTATTTTCGCGAAGAAACCATCGTAGGCACCTCCACCGAACGTGTTCTGCGCTCCACCCGCAGCCATTCCCGCAGAGGAACTTGTTGTTCCAGTAAAATATAAATTGAAGTCATTCGTGGCCACTAAATCTCCTGCCAACTCAGCACCGCTTCCACCAAAATAAGTGTATCGCAAAAGGAATCCACCTGGGTCAATCACACCTAAATAAAAATCACTCGCACCACCACCAAATGCAGCTTGCAATGGATCAAGCGTAATCAAGTCCGTAGAGCTTGTCTCACCAATGAAATAAACTTCGCCTTGAAATCCTACAGACAATGCTGTTAACTGCTCGTCGCCGCTTCCGCCGTAATAAGAACACCATTCCAATGTTCCATCAGGAGATAACTTCAAGACAAATCCGTCGCGCGGGCCTCCGCCGTATACATTCTGCTGGCTCGCTAAAGCAAATGCCGACATAGAACTCGTGCTTCCCGCAACATAAATTCCACCGTAAGAATCAACAACAATATCATTTCCAACATCATTTCCTGTTCTGCCGTAATACGTCGCCCACAAGCGTTGATTCAAGGCGTTGAACTTCACAACATAAACGTCGTTACTTCCTCCCAACAATCCCTGATAACCCAAATAGGAAATCAATGTGGTTGAATTAGTAGCACCGGTTAAATAATAATCTCCGTTTGCATCCGTGTAGATTCCACGTGAATCATCTAGCCCCGTGCCGCCATAGTACGAAGACCAAATTACCTCAGGATCTAATACAATCTCTCCCTTCGTGTTTGAAGGAATTTCAAACTGAATGGTATTTCCCTTCACAATAAAATTACCGTCAATGCTTTTTTCTTGATTGAAATAAACTGGCTTTGCATCGCTCACTTCACCCATTTCTCCTTTAATCACTACAGAACCGTTTACTGACATTTCCAACGCTTCAGCACCTTCGACTTGCATACAAATTTGTTTTGCAGCTTTCGCATCTTTCGCAATGAATTCATACTTCAATCCTTCTTCGGTAATGAAAACTCTCCAATCGACTCCTGGATAAACATTCGAAAGTCTAACTTCTTGAAAAGCTTGAGCCGAATTCGATTTTCCGTCTAAAAAATAATTTTCGGTATAATCAGACAACTGCAATCCTTTAGCAACTGCCGTCTCAGAGGCACCTTTCCAGTTAATGTCCACGCGTTCCGCATATGTTCCTTCGGTGCTGTATCGTTTGAATTGATAAGTCATTCCTGATTTACGAATGAACACATCCATCTCTGAACTTGAATACATGAACAACACCGATTGGTCGTGATATCCATTTTCGTTTTTTACCTGCCCCTTGTTTTCAATGAAAGAGCGGTTGCTCGCGGTTATTGCGTTCAAGCAGAAAAATAAGAATGCCGTCGACAGTAGGAGTTTTTTCATAGAATGATTGGAAAATATATTTTATATACGCGAACAACTTCAGATGGTTGCAATGTGGACATTTTTTCATACCGCCCTTCACAAACGATTGTTTGTTAACTCTCACACATTTATCCCGAAGGGTCATCGCGAAACGTCATCCGCAAAGCGGTCATCCATGAAGTGGTCATCCATGAAGTGGTCATCGCGAAGCGTCATCCGCAAAGCGGTTATCTAAAGATGCTCAATCGTTCCGCATCCAACCTAATCATGATGAAGAGGAGAATTGTGAATGCCATAAGAGAAGACCCGCCATAACTGAAGAATGGGAGAGGTATGCCTATAATGGGAGCCAACCCCAACACCATTCCAATGTTAATAAGCAAGTGCATGAAAATTATCGCCGCTGCGCAATAGCCATATACACGAGAGAATTGTGAACGTTGTCGCTCGGCTAAAGCAACTAATCTATAAATGAGTCCGAAGAACAATAAGATAACAGTTACGCTTCCAACGAATCCCCATTCTTCAGCTACAGCACTGAAAATAAAATCGGTCCACTGCTCTGGAACATAGTTGTTCTGTGTCATTGGGCCTTGGTGAAATCCCCTTCCCAACAAACCTCCAGAACCAACTGTAATTTTCGCCATCTCTGAATTGTAGGTAGCGTCTTCGCGCTCTACCGGAAGTGAAAGCATCACATAGATTCTTTCCTTGTGGTGCTTTTCAAGCACGTTATCTACAATGTAGTTGATGGAAAATGCAAGGCTAGAAGCCAACACCAAAGAAATAACTATCACTGAGTAGAGCATTCTCCTTGATCGAGGAACAATAAAATTTCGAACGAAAATCAACGCGAGAATAGCTAATCCAAGCAATGAAATAAGAAACGTCCAAATTGAACTTTGCTCTCCGAAATAAGGATAAGTCGTGCGGCCTGCACCGATAACAATACTGAGCGTTCCAATTACAACGCTCGTAAATCCGGCTATCAAGACATTGCCCGACATTCCTTCGCGATACATTACCAGAATGAAAGCAAGAAAAGTAAGCAACGAACCCACATCGGGCTGAAGAAGAATGAGCATGGCCGGCAATCCGATTATAGCAAATGCTTGAATTCGCGTGCGCAGATTTTTTAATTGTATTCCAGAACTGGAAATGAATTTCGAAAGAAATAATCCAACACCAATCTTAGAGAATTCACTGGGCTGTATACCGAAATCTCCTATTCCAAACCAAGCCTTGGCACCGTTTACTTCCTTTCCTATTGCCAAAACGAGCACAAGCAACAAAACAAAAAACAAGTATATAAAAACAGCAAACTTATTAAATACCTCAGCGTCTAGATATAAAATAACCACAATGAAAAACATACATACGCCAATCCACACAAGTTGCTTTCCATATTCTTCAGAAAAACTAAAAGGACTTGGCGAAAGCGGGTTGTATGCCGCGCTATAAATTGAAAGCCAACCAAACAAAACCAAGACACCATAGAGTGCTATCGTTCCCCAATCGAGTTGTAAGCTCTGTTTGTTCGACGCCGCCATTAGTTCAAAATTTTAGCGTTTATGATTAACTCTTCTCTTCCCGTATTTGTGGTGCCTCCTTTCAAATATTTTTCAATCATTAAGCTTGAAATAGGAGCAGCCCATGTTCCTCCGAAACCTGCGTATTCAACATAAACGGCTAAAGCGATTTTTGGATTTTCCTTTGGTGCGAAACAAACGAATACACTGTGGTCTTCACGTGGCTCATTCTGAACTGTTCCGGTCTTACCGCAAATGACAATGTCTGAAAGCTTAATGCTGTTTGCTGTTCCTCCTGGACCAACAACTTTTTCCATAGCGTTAACCACTGTTTCGAAATACTCTGGTTTAACGCCTACATCAACGCGAGTAACATATTCAGTGCGTGCTGAACCTCCTCTTCCGATTTGCTTCACCGTATGCGGTGGAACATAGAACCCCCGGTTCGCAATTATACATGCTAGGTTACACATCTGAACAGGATTAATCAACAACTCACCTTCACCAATAGCTATGGAATATATGGTTGAAAAATTCCAGGCGTTTACTCCGTACTTCTTGTTGTAATATTCTGTGCTGGGAACATTCCCTTTTTTCATATTCGGTAAGTCGCTACCTAAGTTTGAACCGAATCCCAATTTTCGAATTTGTTCGTTCCAAATTGAAAGTCCTAAGGCAGCGTCTTTCGCGCGATTGTTAGGATCTCTATTCGCTTCCACCACACGTTGCAAAACTCCTCTGAAATAAGGATTGCATGAATGAACGATAGCCAATTCCAAATCGTCCATACTGTGCGCACCGTGACAACCGATTAGGCTTCTGTTACAAGCTATTCGAGTGTCTTTGGTTATGGCACCTAATTGCAAAGCCGTAAGCGATTGCGCCAACTTGAAAATAGATCCTGGTCTATACTGCGCTTGAGTAGCGCGATTGAAGAGCGGTTTCAAAGGGTCCTTCGCCAATGCCGCAAAGTTTTGTCCGCGCGCTCTACCTACCAATAAATTCGGGTCGAAGGTGGGCGCAGAAACCAAGGCTAAAATTTCTCCAGTAGAAGGTTCAATCGCGACAATACATCCACGCTTGTTCTGCATTAGTTTTTCTCCGTACTTCTGTAATTCTGCGTCAATAGTGGCATACAAATCCACTCCTTCTTGCGCTGCACTGTCTAACTGACCATTCGCTACGCTGTGCTCCACACCTAGGTTATCGCGATAGACGTATTTTATTCCGCGCTTTCCGCGCAACTCTTTCTCGTATGATTTTTCAATTCCATTCAATCCAATGTAGTCACCTTTGCGATAATCAGGATGTGATTTTAAAATATCTCCATTCACTTCACCAACATCGCCAAGCACTAGCGCACCCAGGTTTTCAGGATAGGTTCGTAAGGTTCTCGCTTGAACAAAAAAACCAGGGAATTTATACAATCGCTCTGCAAAAATCGCATACTCTTCGGGAAGCATTTGCTTGATAACCGGAGAGGGTTTGTACTTAACGTTCGGATATGTAACAGACTTCTTTAAGATTTCTTTTAGCTCGTCGTATGGCAAATTCACCAGCTCACAGAAATCCAACGTGTCGAAGGGCTTAAGATCTTTCGGCAAAACCATTAAATCGTAAACGGTCTGATTCGTTACCAAGACTTTTCCGTTACGATCGAAGATGTTTCCTCGCGATGGGTAAACAACTACCTCGCGCTCTGTGAGACGTGAACCCTTATTTTTCCATTCGCTGGTAGCAACTTGCAACGCAAAGAGACGCACTATGTATATCACACAGATGGTTCCAACAATAAACAAGAAAGTGTACCGGCGGTTGTCGTTGTTCAAGGTAATTAGCTGCTTTTCTTATTTGGCGAAATTAAGAGTTGCGCCAAAATCATCAGCAATAAAGTTGCAATAGAACTTAACAAAATATGAAACAACTGGAAGAAGAATTTATCCCAGCGTAAAAACTCGAAGAAGATTAACCAAGTGTGATGAACAATCGTTAGTATTCCCGCGTAAGTCGTATACCAAGCCAAACCCATCTTGTGAATGGTAGGTTTCAAATTCGAATCGTAACCTTCACGCGGTGCCAACATTTTTTGAACCAACGGTTGCAAGAATGCAAGAAGTAAACATGCCGAAGTATGAAGACCCGGAGGACCAGTGAACAAGTCCATAAGTATCCCTGTAAAAAATCCAATCAACAACATCGCCCATCTTGGCGTGTCGAACGGAAACATAAGCAAACTGAAAATGTAAATAAATGGAAGAACTAACCCATCGAACAACTGAATTCTGCTCACCACCAAGGCTTGCAAAAGCACGAATAGAAATATGCGCAAATAGTTCATCATTCCTCTCCTCCGTCTGCAATGATTTGTTGTTGTTGAAGAGAATCAATCTCCATTTTCTGAAGATTCTTCACCACTTGAACCCAGGCCACTTTTCTGTAGTCAGTTGCCAATTTAACTTTTATCCGATGGAAGTTTTCTTCAGGCTTGTCTTCCAATGCCTCCACACTTCCTATTAGCATTCCCTCTGGGAAGTGACTTGAAAATCCTGTCGTTATCACTGTGTCGCCAACATTGATGTACACGTGTTTCGGAATTTCTTTAACGAATGCAAACAATGGATCTCCTCCGGGCCATTCTAAAATTCCAAACTCACCCGTTCCTTTCATCTTTACAGAGCCTTGAAATTTGGTGTGTAGAACAGGCATAACTATCGAATAATTCTTGCTTACGCTGCTCACAATTCCGACAATGCTTCCATTCGCAATAACACCCATTTCAATGCCAATGCCTTCAGCATATCCCTTATTCAAGGTAAGGTAATTTCGTTTGCGACTAACGGTGGCGTTTACAACTTTAGCAGGCGTATATGTGTACTGCTGACGCACGCCTTGCGCTTTAAACGTGGCTGTATCCGAGGAAATATAATTTTCTGGAAGTAGACTGCGCAAGGCCGCGTTTTCAATTGCTAACTGATCATTGATTTCAGCAAGTCTTAAATAGCTCGTGAACTCATCGCGCTTTTCATAAATATAACCTGCAAAATCAGAGCTGTGACGAATAAATTCTTTACGATGAAAATTGTTTTCGGAAAACAAAACAATCAATGAAAAAACTTGAAGCACTAAGAACAACAAAAGCACGTGAAATCGTTGCAATAATGCCAAAAGATTACCCATTCTGCTTTCGTGTTAACGAATTACTCGCGCATTAAGAATTGGAAGCGGTTGATGTTCTTCAACGCAATTCCTGTACCTCTTGCTACTGCACGCAACGGATCGTCTGCTACGTGAACAGGTAATTTCGTTTTACGATTGATACGAACATCTAATCCGCGAAGCAATGCACCACCACCCGCCAGGTAAATACCTGTTTTGAAAATATCTGCTGATAATTCAGGAGGCGTGTTTTCCAAACAACTCATGATTGCCTCTTCAATTTTTGAAATTGATTTGTTCAATGCGTGAGCAATCTCTTTGTAAGAAACCATGATCTCTTTCGGAACACCGGTAACCAAGTCGCGACCGCGAACACTGTAGTCAGCCGGAGGATTTTCTAAATCGTCGATAGCAGCACCTACTTCAATTTTAATTTGTTCAGCGGTACGCTCTCCAATTAAAATGTTGTGATGACGGCGCATGTAATCTTCGATGTCTTGAGTAAGCTCATCTCCAGCTACACGAATATTTTTGTCTGTTACAATTCCACCCAATGCGATTACTGCAATTTCAGAAGTACCACCTCCGATATCGATAATCATATTACCCATTGGTTCTTCAACGTCTACACCAATACCAATTGCCGCAGCCATTGGTTCGTGAATCAAATAAACTTCTTTTGCACCAGCATGCTCGGCAGAATCTTTTACCGCACGCTTTTCAACTTCAGTAATACCAGATGGAATACAAATTACCATTCTCAATGAAGGCTGAAACATTTTCCCGCCCTTGTTAATCATTTTGATTAACCCTTTGATCATATCCTCAGCAGCATGGAAATCGGCAATTACCCCGTCTTTCAACGGACGAATTGTTTTTATGTTCTCGTGAGTTTTACCATGCATTTGTTGCGCTAAGCGTCCAACGGCAACAGTTCTACCTGAAACTCGGTCACGAGCAATGATTGATGGCTCATCTACAACAACCTTATCGTTCATGATAATGATTGTGTTTGCCGTACCTAAGTCAATGGCAATTTCTTGTGTTAGGAAACTAAAAAGTCCCATGCTTTTCCTTCTTTAAAATCAGTTAATTGAAAACGCTTCGATAAGCTACAAAGATAAGCGCGCAACTAGCTTTCTAACGAATTGCGAAGAATTTTTTTGTAGCGTTTGTTTTAGGTTAATTTCGCAAAAAAATAACTATGTCATTCGAACTACCAAATTTACCTTACGCATACGACGCACTTGAGCCACACATCGATGCGCGTACCATGGAAATTCACCACAGCAAGCATCACGCTGCATACACTACGAACCTGAACAACGCAATTGCTGGAACCGATTTAGAAAACCTTTCTATCGAAGAAGTTATGGTGAAAGGATTCGACAACGCTGCAGTAAGAAACAACGGCGGTGGATTCTACAATCACAATCTGTTTTGGGAACTTCTTTCACCAATTGGTGGAAAAGTAACTACAACTATGGAAGTAGCTATTAACGAGGCTTTCGGATCATTCGATGCGTTCAAAGAATTATTCGTGAAGGCTGCAACAACTCGCTTCGGTTCAGGCTGGGCTTGGTTGTGTGTGAAAGACGGAAAACTTGAAGTATGCTCCACACCAAATCAAGACAATCCATTGATGCCAGGAGTTGGTTGCTCTGGATTTCCAATTTTAGGTTTAGACGTTTGGGAGCACGCGTACTATTTGAACTACCAAAATAGACGTCCAGATTACATTCAAGCTTTTTTCAATGTAATTAATTGGGAAGTGGTTGAAGCTCGCTACAACAGCGCGAAGTAAGACTTTATCAAATAAAATAATAAAGCCCTCGAGTCTCTCGGGGGCTTATTCTTTTCGGGCTCTTAGAACAAAGTTCTGACCCAGATAAACGCGACGCACTTGTTCGTCGGAAGCCAATTCCTCGGCACTTCCCGATTTCAAAATATTTCCATCATACAAGAGGTATGCGCGATCGGTAATCGTAAGCGTTTCTTGCACATTGTGGTCGGTAATTAATATTCCAATATTGCGTTCTTTCAGCTTCCAAACAATACGCTGAATGTCCTCAACAGCAATGGGATCTACACCTGCAAAGGGTTCATCTAACAAAATAAATTTCGGATCGGTTGCAAGTGCACGCGCAATCTCCGTTCTTCTTCTTTCACCACCGCTGAGATGATGACCAATGTATTTTCTTCTTTCCGTTAATCCGAATTCTTCCAATAGCGCATCTAACTTTTCTGATTGCTCGTTCTTGGAAAGCCCCGTTAATTCTAGCACTGCCTTAATGTTGTCTTCAACAGACAACGATCTGAAAATAGATGCTTCTTGTGGTAAATAGCCTACACCCATTTTCGCGCGCTTAAACATGGGCATATGTGTGATCTCTGTATCGTCAAGCAAAACCTTTCCCTGATTGGGTTGAATAAGTCCGGTAACCATGTAAAAGCTTGTTGTTTTTCCAGCTCCATTCGGACCTAATAAACCAACAATTTCGCCTTGTTCAACATGAAACGAAACGTCTTTTACAACCGTTCTTTTCCCGTAAATCTTTTGAATGTTTTCTGCCCTTAACTGCATACTGCGAAAATAGGCATCAAAGGGCTTCTATTTGCAATTGCCTCGGCAAAAGAGCAAAGGTCATGCGGTGGTGTTCGCACGCGCCAAGTTCCGCAATCGCCGAGCGATGCGCCTTGGTTGGATAGCCCATGTTGCGATCCCAAGCGTAATGCGGGAATTCTTCATGCAAATTCAACATAAATTCATCTCTGTGTGTCTTCGCTAAAACCGAAGCCGCCGCAATATTCATGAAGCGCGCATCGCCTTTAATCATGCACGTGTGTGTAAAACCTTCCAGCGCATAAAATCTATTTCCATCTACCAAAAGATGTGACGGCCTTACATTCAAATTCAATGTAGCTCGCTGCATTGCGGTAATCGAAGCGCGAAGAATATTCAACTGATCTATTTCCTGTGGTGAAACAAATTCTACACTCCACGCAACGGCTTCTTTCTCAATGATACCGCGAAGTTCATCGCGATTTTTTTTACTCATCTGCTTAGAATCATTCAACAACGGATGAGAAAATCCTTCAGGAAGAATAACCGCTGCCGCAACCACTGGGCCAGCAAGACATCCTCTGCCAGCCTCATCCAATCCGGCTTCCGAGCTATTCGTGTGAAAGGGAAGCATCACTCGCGTTTAATTTTTCTGGCCGTTCCATCGCTCATTCGAACAATATAAATACCGTTAGACAATTCGTTTTTTTCAATCACTCTCCCTTGCAAATCGTAATAAGCAACAGGGATAGCTGTTGAGGTTGGAATGAATTCTTCAACGCCCACAGGCATCGTAATTCCTGAAAAGAAATTCCAAATTTCTTGGCTTCCATCAAAATCCTGACACGTGCTTCCAGTTACTGTAAGCGGTGTAGTTCCTGGCCAGGTGTGACCACCACCTGAAACTTCAATGTACCAATTGTCGTGATCTGCGCATCCTGAATAAATGGTCTTCGTAGCTGTGCAGAGGTCAAATAAATTCGAGTTTGCAATGTTGTTGGTTGAAGTGGTCGTGCAGCCGTCTTCATTCTTCCAAAAATTGAGAGTTTCTGCTACGCTAGATAATACCCCAAAAGTAGGGTACTGCCCCGGAGAACCGTCATAAGGTACAATAATATCTAGGCTTCCGTGAATATGGAATACAGGAACAGGACGTGTGGGAGTTGTGTTTTGAAGCATTACCTCTGTCATTGTTCCTGCTACCGATGCAACAGCAGCAAACCGATTGGAAAGCTGCCCTGCTAGCGCATAACTAAAAATCCCTCCATTCGAAAACCCGCAGGAATAAACGCGTTGCGGATTAACGCTTTCCGTTGCAAGCAAATAATCGAGAAGTGCATTGATGTATCCAATGTCATCTACATCTGTTGGATCTTGCCATGCATTCCAGTGGTTTATCCCGTTCGCATCTGGTAATCCTTGCGGATAAACCACATAAAATTTCCCAACATCTGCAACGGCATTCATTTCCGAATACCCCATCTGAAAACTCATGTTATTCGTATATCCATGGAAATTAAAAACCAACGGTCGCGGTCCTGCGGGCATATTCGGCGGCGTATACAAAATGTATTCGCGCGTTGTGCCGTTGAAGTCAAACGTAAACGTCGTTTGTGATTTTCCGGATTGTACCAGAAACATCATTGTTATCATGAATAATGAAATGCGCATAGTCAAAAATAAAAAAGGGTCGGCCGAAGCCAACCCTTTTCAGAAAGTATTTAGCAATTAATTATCTGCTAACGTAAATTTAATCGGAATGGTCAGGAATACACGTTGAGAAACCCCGTTTTGTTTTCCTGGGTTGAACTTGCCTAATTTCTTACAAGCTGCTAACGCCTCTCTATCCAATCCTTTTCCTCCTTCAACACCACGTGTTACAGTGAAGTTGGAAGGTGTTCCGTCTTTTTCAACAACGAAGTTTACGAATACCGTTCCTTCAATGTTCTGAGACTTCTCTTGCTCTGGGTAAGAAATGTTGTTGTACAAAAACTCATACAACGCTTTCTCTCCACCTGGGTAAGCAGGCATCTCTTGAACGAATGTCAATGGCGCTTCTACTTTATCGTTTTTATTATCGACAGGGGTATAAACCGCAATTGCATCTGATGGTCCCATTGGGCCGTCTTCTCCTTCCGTTGTTTCGTCGGCAATCTTTTCATCCTTCAATTTATCTTGAGAGGGTGGAGGTGTCTCTACGTTCTCTTCAATAACGATTGAAGTGAATTGAATTTGACGCACACTTGGTGGTGGTGGTGGCGGTGGTGGCGGTGGCGGTGGTGGCGGTGGCGGCTCGTTTGGATCCGTTGGTGGAGGCGCAATCATTTCTGCGTTCATTTCCACCTTCACCTCTTTTTCCTTCTTTTCGCCCTTGGCTAAAATGACTGGCGTGATTAACGCACCAGATACCAAGAAAATACCCGAGAATACCGCAATGGCTAAAACTCCTCCGTACATAGAACGTATTCTATACGCTCCGTAGGCTTTGTTTTTGTTTTCGAATACTTGCTCATTACGATCTGGCGCCATAATGCTATTCCAGCCCGCTTCAAAACCAAGGAACGTAACCACAGCTGCTGCTGTAGCTACAGCCACCAGGTCGGAGTGGTTGCTAAGAAAATCAGTTACTGCTGACATAATGGTTTGCTTTTATAATGTGCAGTACAAGCCTACACATCAATCGTTCATTTCAATTTTAATTCTGCTACTTTTTCTGGTGAAAGGAAAAGTAATGCTTCACGTGCTTCCATATCCATGATTGCACGCTTCTTCACGTTAGTAATGTTCAATTCGTCAATTGCATTCACAACGTTCTTCCACTTGGTGGTTGGCATCGTCTTTACAATTACGAAAGGTGCAAGAGAATCGTTGGAAGCATCTGCAATAAGCTCTTTGAATCGTGCATTTATCTTTTCGTCATCTTCACGCGAATTGCTCTTCTTCAATTCTTCTCTTTGCTGGTCCTTCAAACTGTTTACTTGCTCTACAACACGCTTGTTTCGCTCAAGTAACATTACACGAAGTCCATCTTTAGAAAAATCTGACGGCTCCAATTTCGTGGTGTCCTTTCTAAACTTTCCATGGTAGTAGAAAATTTGATCGTCGGTTTCACCAATAACAATGGTAGTCGCTAAATCATCATCGAGTTTAGTTTGATCCTCTGTGTTGTCTACCTCTTTAGGATAAACAATCTCGAGTGTCTTTGGTTTGCTCAGTGAGGTTGCCAAGATGAAGAAGGTCAAAAGAAGGAACGCCAAGTCAACCATCGGCGTCATGTCCATGCGCACCGGGCTCTTCTTGGGTCTCTTTTTTCCACCTTTTTCGTGGCCACCACCACCTTCTATTATTTCTGCCATAACATGTTTGTTCTATACGGTTGAATTATTTGGAACCTGATTCCAAAGTAGTCACCATGTTAAATTGGAAAATATTCTTGTC
>JBJOON010000019.1:0-18204 GCA_046051235.1 Bacteroidota bacterium | reverse complement strand
TATGCTGAATACTTCAAGGACGCTAATCCCTGCAGAACAACTGTAGAGATTAACGCCCTTCCTTCGCCTATTGCGATTGAGTTGAAGTGTATAGCTACTATTTAACTTTCACACCCCAGATATCTACACCTTGGAATTGTTGCAATTCCATTTTAATAGATCCGACTTTAATTTTTGCTTGCGCCATAATGGGCAAGTGGTGTGCGTCGTCTGTTACCCAAACCGCTAGGTCATTGGGATCTTTGAAGATGCGTCCTTTTTGAACCACCGGTGCGAAGCGCAAACATTTGAATGTTCCAGCGTCTACGCTTACCGTTTCTTTTCCAACATAGCGCATTTTCAAACGGTAGATTTCATCGTCGACTAAGGTTTCAATGGTTATGATATCGCCTTGTTTAGTATTTGTGAAGTCCATAGTGCGTGCATAGAACGCCGCACTCATCATGTCTTGCACAAAAGCAGGAGCAAGGTATCCTTCGTTTTTTCTATTCTTGAATGCACGCTTGTGCTGAAAGAAAAAATAATCTTGCATAATCATGTAGCCACCTTCATCGCAGTTGCGTTTGAATTGGTAAGGAAAAATTCCTTGCTTGTCTACATAGGATTCGTATTTATCTCGCACTTTGAAGAACCAGTCGAATGATCCTGAGCTGTGTCCTTCGCCCACAATGTGATAGGTATCTCTTCCCGCGAATTTCTTATTTCCTTCCTCAACAGAAATGGTTGCAACACCTGCGTCTACCACTCCGTAGTGGATGCGGTATGTCGATTTCTCTCCGGAAGTAAATGCGTAGTTATTGATGCTGCGTAGTGCGTGCACAGGTAAATTTTCAACTTTAACTGGCGTAGGTTTAGAACTTTGGCCAAGCATGTTCAGCGCTCCCACTGACAATGCTGTAAACAAGAAAAGGTGTTTCATAAAGTCGTTTTGTTTTTAGTTAACGGAACTTTCGATCCGAAATTTCAAACATTGGACCAAAAGTTTATTCTACCACTACGCGCTTCACGGTGAATGAATTTTCTGTTCGGAAAATGAACTCATAAAGTCCAGGTGCGAAATCAGAAACATCAACGGAATAGCGCATACTGTTGAACTGGAAGTTCGAAATATTCTTTCCAGAAACATCTTTCACCTGCACCGAAACATTTCCTGCGTGAGCATTCAATTCAATATTCAAATCAGAAGAAGTTGGATTCGGATAAAGGTTCAAACCAATTTCATTCAACGTGTAAGTATAAATATTCGTTTCGTCGATGTATCCATCGCAGTCGTTGTCTATTCCATCTACAGTCTCAACGGCTGAAGGGCTAATTGCTGGATTCGAGTCGTCGCAATCATCGTTGTTCGTAGCTGCTCCCGTTGGCACAGTGCACGAATAAAGAACTACACCAGCGCCATATCCATCGCCGTCGATATCCATGTAATAGGCTTGTCCCAATCCTTCGTCAATAGCACCGTTACAGTTATCATCAATGTCGTTACAAAACTCCGTTGCACTTGGATTCATACCACTGTTGTTATCGTCGCAGTCGCCCGCGCATGCAGAGTATCCATCGCCATCTGCATCGAATCCTTCGTCTATGGTTCCATCGCAGTTGTCGTCAAGATTGTTGCACAATTCCATTGCGCCCGGATAAGACAATGCGTTACCGTCGTTACAGTCATCAACACACGAGAAGTAACCATCTCCATCTAAGTCGGCGTTAGTTGTAATGAATGAACTGTTGTCGTTGCAGTCGTTTCCGTTTGTAACAAAACCTGAAGGAATTTCACAACCTGTTGCCATCGTCTGCGGATCGCCAAATCCATCACCGTCGGCATCTGCGTAGTATTCAATTTGGTTCGAAACTGTCACAGCACCTGTCCAAGTCACACTGTCGTTCGCTGTTCCGTTTGTTACCACAAGTGTTACGTCGTATACACCTGGAGTAGTATACATCACATACGGATTTTGCAGCGTAGAAGAACTTGGTACACCGCCTGGGAACAACCAATTCCATGTTGTCGGATTGTTGTTTGTGTTGTCTACAAAGTGCACAGGGTAATTCACGCAAGAGACATTGTTGAATGTTGCATTTGCGGCAATGTATTGAAGAGGCATACAAGGTCCAATTTCCGTAAGCACGTTGTGTATGTAGATATTCAATGCTTCGTCGAATGCGGCAATACAGACTTCATTTCCTGTGAACGATTCAACATAAACACGAAGAATAGGAGTTGGTGTAAAGTGAACAGGAATCATACTTCCCAAGTGTCCGAGTGCACCAATTTTTACTCCACCAACTTCTCTGTAAATAACCGAAGACCATGTGCTCAACGGAACGAGAGAAGTAACGCTTGAAATAGTAGCTCCTCCGATGTCAAATTGAAGCGCATTTATTTCGCCATTTGGATTAGTTAAAGTAATGTCGAAGTACCCGAGTTCAGCATTCACGTTTGCTACTCCAAGTATGGCTGTTTCAGATTCGTCAACAATTTCCGGATCCCAAGGGCAAGGCTGCATTAATCCAGGTGCGATTCCTTCATCTATTTGCGCATGAATGCAGGCTTCAAGATATGCGGCGTCTGCGATACTAATATCGCCGTCGCTATTCAGGTCGTTACAAATAGAAGCACCTAAATTAGAATAGACAGCGCTGTTTCCATAAAGGTCTACATCTGCTTGCGTGTAACTTAAGTCGGTATTCAAATCACCTTTTTTAGTTTCAGCCGGGCAGTTTCCAAGACAGTCTGGCTGCGCATTTCCGAACAATTGTCCAACGCAGTCTACAATTTCAGGACAAGATCCTATTGGAAGTTTAACAAAGTTGACGATGTTATTCATTGCATCTCTTTCGAATGAAATACACACTTGCGCCCAGTTGTTATCGTAACGTAATTCATAGTTGCCCAATGCATCTGGATCTTGGTCCCAGTTGGTGCGAACCACCAAGTGATAGGTTCCAGCAGGAACATTCGTAATGTCAATCCACTGACAGCTCAATCCAGAACTGTAGACGTCGTAACAACCAGCAGTAATACCCATATTACCACATCCGTATTTCGCAACACCTGTTACACATCCTAAATCCAATACACAGAATCCGTTTTTGAATCCGATTTCAGGCATGAGATTTCCATTCGAATCATAGAGCAAATATTCTGCATAACCAGAATAGTGATAGTGATTGTGGCAAGGGTCAAATATGAATTGTGGATTCGCAACATTAGGAACACCAATGAAGTAATCTAAGTTTCCAATGTTATCAATACGTGTAGAGAAGCGAACGACTTGTCTTGTTCCCAATCCTTGAATACACCCTTCATTCACCAAACATCCATCTGTAGCATTCAAGGTAGTTTGGTAAAGTGAGGTGTATAAGACATTTCCTTCAACAAGTAAATCTGGACCGACATTCGAACAGTTTGGATCACCGTTGTAATAACAAACCGAAGGCGCTTCAGCAAGCGGGCTGTAGTTACAAGCATTCAAGTCCATGCAACCAACGATAGGACCCATGTATTCAAACAACACTTGGAAAGAGTTCAATCCGCATGCACCACCGTCGTCACCTACGCGAATGAAATAGGTAACACCACCTTCAAGGTATGGTGTTACTTCAGCTTCAACACCACATAGATCGTCGTTGTAGGTGTAGGTAGCCTCGTTCGAGTTGTCGAATAATGCCATGTTGCAGTAATCGTACAACCAAATTTTTGTGTCACATCCGGCTAATCCGCAGGTTGAAATTTGATACTGTCCGTTTACCGAAGGAGTGAAAGAATACCACGAGTTAGGAGTAGGCACAGTGTTCAATCCGAGATTCGCTACAATTGCGTTGTCGCAGCTTGTTCCTTGCGGACAATTCACTTGAATGGTCGCAAGTGCGCCGAATGCGGTGCCTGTCGCAACTGAATTTCCATCTAAATAAATGTTGTAATTACCCGCTCCGTTCGCGCAGCACAATCCATTTCCACCTGTATCGTAAATTTCTACGCGGTGACAGTTGTTGCTAATACAGAAGTTCGCATCATTGCTTGTTCCTTGTTGTATAACCAGGTTTTCTTGATTGAAAACCTTCCAAGAAGTTTGCTGCGGAAGGTTGTCAGCAGTAATGTCTACTGTTAAGTTGTGACCGTTTGTTACAATAACATTCAGCGTCACGCTATTGCTGTTTCCTTGCGGATCGTAGGTAGTAAGCGTAACAGGGAACATGCCAACAGCAGCGAAAGTTGTAGTTGGATTTTCCAACGTTGAAGTTGAAGGAACGCAGTCGCTTGGGAAGATCCATTCAAATGAAGTTGCATTTCCAGTTGAAGTGTTGTTGAATTGAAAATTCATGCAGTTCGTTCCGGAAGGATAATAATTGAAATCTGAGGCTAACTCAGGAAATACACACGTGCCATCATCTGTAGTAGCGCATGAGTTGTAGTTTGTAGCATTAGGGTCTGTGCAACCTGAAACAGTTGTTGTGGTTATGTTGAAGTTGAACTCGCCCATGGTGCTGTTGTAACCGCCAACTTGCACGAAGTAGGTCTGTCCAATCACTAAATAGTCATCTTCATTTGCGCCGGCCGTTCCATTGCCGGTTGGGCAACCGAATTTCACCAATGAATAATTACCCGTGTTATCATCGTCGTCACATGCTATAATGGATCCGTTACATGCGTTGTACACTGCAATTTGAGTATCTGTTAAGCCAGTTCCTGTTCCAGTAGTTGCGCTGGTTTGAATGGTAACATTTCCACCTTGATAAACGAATGAATACCAAATGTCTCGAATGGTTCCGCCACATCCAGGCGTTGGTCCTAAAGCTACGTTGTTGTTGTTTGTTACAATAGCTCCGCTATTTGGAATGAAAGCAACTGCTGTTGCGCATGTTTCGTTCGGCATGAAAATGTTACAGAACCCATCGTCAACGGTAGCACAGGCATTGTAGTTTACTGCCGAAGGATCGGTGCAGCCGAGAATATTCGTAGTGGTTAGTTGTATACTGAAGTTACCTTGAAGGTTGTTGTATCCGCCTACCTGAACGTAATAGGTTGTTCCAACGGTTAAGGTAGGACAAGACATCACCAATTGCGAGGCATAGCCCATTCCATCAGCATCGTCGTTACACAAAAGTTGCGCGCCATTGCAACTGTTGTACACGGCCATACGTGTGTCTGAGAGTGTTCCTAAGGTTGTCGTAAGGGTAAATGTCCCTCCGGTAAAGACGAATTTGTACCAGATGTCTTTTATGCCAAGTCCTCCGCCAATTCCGCATGAAGGACTCGTTCCTTCCGTTACAGTGTTTAGATTACTTGTGGCAACGGCTGGTGCGTTGGGAATTAAATCAATGGCATTCGCGCAGATGTCGTTGACAGGTGCTTGCGAAAATGCATTGAAAGATGCAAAGATTGCAAGCGCAAGTAAAATCTTTTTCATAAGAATCGGTTAAGGTTCGAATGATGAAGTTACGAATAAAATGCGAGATGAAAATTATTACTTCCTGAAAAAGCCGTCATCTTTGAAATGCCAAGGGTCGGTCTTTCTTCCTGGCGCAATGTCGAAGTGTCCGAGGATATACTTGAATTTATATTCTCCGTCTAATTGATCTATCAGCTTTCGCAATGAAGCGTATTGCGCTTCATTGGGACCAACAGTGTAGGTGCACATGATTTCAATTCCAATGGAACATGAATTTACAGCAGTTGTCCCGTCTGGAAGAACGCTTTTTCCTGCATGATAGGCTACGTTGTTTGGTTCAACCAATTCATAAACGTTACCGTCTCTTGCAATCAAATAATGAGCGGCAACGCCGTATTGTTTGAATTGCTTAATTACACCGTCTACCGAAAAGGTGTCGGGCTTTTGCGTGTTGGGAAAAGATGCATTGAAAGTTGAATGGATAATCAGAGCTTTCACTTCGCGCTTAGATTCGCTCGGTTTGTATCCGAAATCAACGTGCTTTCTGCCGATAATCAAATGCGTGAGTTGCGCATTAACGGCAAATGTTAAAAATGAAAAAACAAGAAGTGCGAAAAAACGCATTAGGCTTCTACAACGGTGAAGGTGTAGTACTCCATGATTTCGTTGCACAACAATTTCTTGCATGCTTGATCTACGATTTGTTCTGCACCTGCATGGTCTGCGGCTTCAACGAATAAACTCATATGTTTTCCAACGCGAACGTTAGCAATGGTTCCAATAGATAAACTGTTCAATGACGAGGTCACTGCTTTTCCTTGTGGATCTAATAATGCTTCCAATGGCATTACGTTAATTTCAGCTTTAAACTTTTTCATGTTGTTTCCCAAATAGGTGTTGAACGGCAGATAAAATGAGATACAAAAGTAAGGCAATTGGAACCGTCCACATGACTTTTTTCAGAATGAAATGCGAACCAATTGCAGATAAGATTATACATGCGATGAGAATAAACTTCATGGCGTTTTCCTTCCAACTGAAATTTGAAAATTTGAAGGATAGGAGCGGTAGCGTAGACGCCATGAGGAATGCGAAGAGTAGAATGAGGCCTACAAGAATCTGATTACTGAAAGGCTCTGTTTCTGTAAGTGACAAAACACTTAACCAGAACAATCCGTTTGCAGGCACTGGAAGCCCTTTGAATCCGGTCGATTTAGAAGTGTCTAAATTGAAACGTGCCAATCGAAAAGCTGCGGCAACGGCTAAAAGAAAAGCCAACGCTGCCCACATTTTTATTTCGGGTTGAAGAAGTTTGTACAACCAAAAAGAAGGAACCACACCGAAACTCACCACGTCGGCCAAAGAATCCAATTGTTTGCCCATTTCGGAAGCCGCACCAATAGCCCGCGCTACGAGTCCGTCTAGCAAATCTGCAAACGCTGCAATGAGAACAAATAGGAAAGCGTCTTGCACATTATGCGCCAGTAGCGCTGCACATCCCATAACTAGATTCAGCATGGTAAGTGTGTTGGGGATAATTGCTTTTCCGAACATGCGGCAAAGATAGGTTTTAGAATTCGAATTGAAGTTTTGCGCGCAGTCCGAAACGAACAATGTTTGGATTGTCTAGGTATGACAGGCGCCAGAGTGCGTCTACACGCAAAATCTTGAAGATGTTTTCCACGCCAATTGCGGCTTCGGCGTAAGGTTGTCTCAACCCGTAGATATCGGCAATTCCGTCTGCGTTGAAATCGCGGCTCAGCAATTCGTCGTTCTTTAAATCGTAGCTGCCCACCAAAACTTTTGCGCTCGCTACTTCGCGCCATTTCAATTTGCGCAACAAAGGAACTTTGTTGAAGAACAAGCCCTCTGCGTGATAAGATGCCCAAACACTGGCCCATTGATCACTTACGAATTCAAAGAAATTCATGGTGTTGTAACTGGCTTCGTCGTAGAAGAACGTTTCGTTACCCTGATGCATTTGAAGCATGGGGTAAGGAAGGTTACCGAATATTTTTCCAGCCTGAACAGTAAGATTCATATATCCGAAAGGACCGAAGCGCATCTTATCGTAAACCTGCATTTGCAGGCGTTGGTACTTATATTCCGCATTCATCACACCCGGCAAAGCGAGGCTGTATACTATTTCGAGTTCAGGGTAATTCGTTCCTAAGCTAATTCGTTCAAATTCGCCGTAAACGAATTTCTCTTTGAAAGCGAAGCGCGTGTAGAGTGAAACTTCCGAAGTAATGAGCGCGTTCTCGGGCTCGAAGCTGTTCGAGAGTGGGAGGAAGCGGGTGTAAGAGTATTTGGAGCCGGCAGGTTTTAAAATTCGGTGGGTGAAGATGAGTTTGTTGGAAAGGCCGTACAACCATTCTTTTTCGATGTAGGAGTTAATGTCTGTGACATCGGTGAGTTTGTTTGCCGGATTTCTTCTGAAAAGGGAAGAGAGAATGTTGTCTTGTCGGAAGGCACCCGCGCCAAGTCCGAGTTGTTCCATGTCTCTTTTTCCGTGCGCTGAAATAGCGAAGCGTGGACTTTTTTGAATGATGTACAATCCGCCTGCGCCGTATTTGAAACGGTCGTCGCGGAAGCCGTAGGCCACATATCCGTCGAGCATAAGTTTCGTGCTGAAGGCATTGCTGGTTCTTCCGCCAAAGCGAAGACGGTTACCTTCAATAGGGTTGAAGCTATAAAACGTATAATAGGGGCCGTACTCGAAGTTGCCCTTGATTTTATAACCAGAAACAAACAGGGTAATGATGTCGGTTACCGTTTTGAATTGCGGCAACGATTTCAGCGTGTCTGCCATGTTGTAGATGCGTTCTTCTTTGACGGTGAGGGCAGTGTGCCGCATGCTCTGCCAATAGGCATCGTCGTGATTTGAAGAATTGGGATCGACTATAATGTCTGTGTATCCTTGATAGAATTCGTCTTCACGTGGCTTGTTTATGACGAACTTTTTATAGCTGCTGTTTTTCCTTCCATAAACACCAAGTTTCTTTTCACTCATGTTGAATTCAACGAGGAGTTGATCTTTCACCAACATCCAAACTTCATTTTCCACCTCGTTGTATTCTTGGTGAACACTGAATTGTTTTATCCAGTTAATATTAGCGTCTTCTGAAATGGCAGCGTCTACTTGCTTTACGGCATAGGTGGTGTCGTGAATCCACATTTCACCATGGAACAATAGTTCTTGTTTTCTGCGCGGAAAAAACTCCAATTTGTAACACCATTTCCCTTCAATAAATGCGCTGTCTACAAGACCGTAATCGTAAAACCCGAGAGCATACGTAGAGATAGGTGAGGTGAAACTCTTTCTGAAAATTATAATTTCGTTGTCGTAGATATTTACGTTCTGGTACATATCTCCCAAGAACTGATTCACACTCTGATTTTCGACTCCTGTTACACGTGTTCCTTTTACAATTTCTTTTGCAATTTTTGGATTGCGTCGGTAATAAAAATCGGAAAGAGATTCGGTCATGAAGACGGGTAAGTATGGCTTTTCCTGCGTTGTATCTATTCCTTCGAAAATAAATTCGAAAGGCTTCATGAGTTTCTTATCGCCAATGGCTGCACTTATGTTGTTCAAATCGAATTCTACTTTGTTGTAGGCTTCGTATTCATAGGCGTCGAGCTTTTCGCGGTTATTGATCTTTTTATTGGCGATTACCTTTTTCATTAAGGCAATGGCTGGATTGGGTTCGTCTTTCGGACGAATAACAACTACGCCCGTTGTGTTTTCATCGACTAGCGCGAAGTTTACTTCTTTCGTAGTTCCTTGCTTGACATAGAAAGACTGCTGGGCATAGCCCATTCCTTTGCAGCGCAAAGTGTCGCTCGAATAGTAAGTTTCAATTCGGTATTTTCCGTTTTCGTCGCTGGTAGTTCCAGACTTCGTTCCAACAAAATAGACAGGTGCAAAAGGAATGGTTTGTTTCGAAACCGCATCAATCACAGTTCCATACACAACTGTTTTCTGCGCTTGAAGCACAAAAGAAAAACAGATTGCGAAGAATAGTAATAGTCCCTTTCTCATTCCTTACGAAGAAACGAAAAAGTTTTTAATGCGTCAAGCAGAAAGACAAACGTTACCCCTTACTTGTTGTTGAAAGCTTGCAAGCCTTCTTCCAGCCAAGCACGGAATTCAGAAGTTTCAACAATTCCGCTTTTTACTGGATTCATTAATTCTTCTCTTCCTTCCGTCATTGGATCAATAATGGCATACATCGGTTGAGAGTTGTTGTTGAACGTCTCAATTTCAAAGGCAGACCATAAGTCACCGTAGGTTTCAATCTCCTTTTCAATTCCAGCCCATTTCGTAACAATGGTTTCTTTTAATTCTGCTGGAAGCTCTTGCTTGTCGTCAACGTAAAGACTCACAACAATAAATTCATTTTGCAATAAATCCAAAACTTCTGGCCAAACGTGCTCTTCCATTTTTCTACAGTTTACGCAAGCGTATCCTGTGAAATCGACGAACAATGGTTTCCCTTCTTTTCTAGCGCGTTCCAATGCAACATTGTAATCGTGCTCGCAAAGCAATCCGTGCGGACAATCGCTAGGGTATGCATATGAATATCCGGTAGGAGGCGCAAGTCCGCTCATTAACGAAAGAGCGTTGTACGACGTACCTTTTTCATTCAACATTAATCCGCTTGCTAGATATACTACCCACATTCCCACGAACGTGGTGAACACAATGCGGAATTTCGAAAACTTCTGAATTGGACTGTCGTGTGAAAATTTGATTGCTCCAATCAAGTAGAGGTACATTCCAAAGAATATCACTACCCACAAGCCCATAAATACCTCGTACTTCAATAAGTTCCAGTGCACCACTAAGTCTGCTTGAGATAAGAATTTCAGCGCGAGCGCCACTTCTAAAAATCCTAAAACAACTTTTACAGAATTCAACCAGCCGCCAGATTTAGGTAAGCTCTTCATCATTCCTGGGAACATCGCAAACAACGCAAACGGAATTCCAAGTGCCAATCCGAAACCACCCATACCAACAGTTAATTGAATGGCTCCACCGTCTTTCGCTAAAGATCCTGCGAGCAATGAACCCAAGATAGGACCTGTGCAAGAGAACGATACAATTGCCAAGGTTAACGCCATAAAGAACGCACCAAGTAATCCGCCTGCTTCTGCGTTCTTGTCCATCTTATTCGCTAGACCCGCAGGAAGTGTAATCTCAAACAATCCGAAGAATGAAAGCGCGAATACAATGAAGATGACGAAGAACACAATGTTCAGCGGGACATTGGTTGAAATGTCGTTCAGAATGTTTTCGTTAATCTGATCCAAGAAATGGAACGGCATTGAAAGCAAAATGTAAATCAAGAAGATGAATCCACCGTAGATCAACGCTTGGAAAATTCCTTTCTTACGGTCTTTGTTTCCTTTGGTGAAGAACGCCACTGTCAATGGAATCATTGGAAATACACATGGTGTAAGCAATGCAACCAATCCGCCCAAGAATCCGAGGAAGAACAATTGCCACATGTTTCCATCTTGCGTGGTGCTTGCTGAAACACTTCCACTTTCTAATCGCGTAGTTAACTTCTCTTTGTCGTTACGAATCGTTTGAATCCAGTATCTAAATTTTGTTGTGGTTGGTTCCAATTGCATTTGATCTTCAACAAGCGCTGAAGTATCTGCAGGTACTGTCGATACTGCAGACCCATCTGCTGCATTTGGAGTTACTTGTAGTTTGAATTTCGACTCAATTGGATAGCACGCTTTGTCGTTACAAGTCTGGCCTTGAATGGTTCCTTTTAAAGTGAAAGGAGCTGTGCCTAGAATTTTAATTTTTTGTTTGAATACAGCAGAATTTTCAAAATAGTTCACTTCACCACCTTGCATTTCATCGTAATGGGTGATGTACTTTCCTTCTGTTAATTTTCCAATAAGTTCGAAATTTGCTTTGTCTGCATTTAAGATTAATTCAGTTGGAAGTGCGTATACATTCGGGTCTGTAGACGGACTCGTTGAGTATAAATGAAATCCACGTGAAATAGTTGCTTGAAATTCAATTTCAGCTTCGTTGTTGGGTAAACTAACCAGGCTTGTTTTCCATTTTACAGGATCAACAATTTGCGCTTGAGCATTCCAAGATGAAAACAAAATAGCAAGGGCCGCAAAAATCTTTACTGATAAATTCTTCATAGGTTCAAAAATAGTTCAATTCAATTCTACTTACGTGAGGCGCATCACAAAAACATTCTTCGCTGCTGCGTCTAATTTGTAATCTTCCGAGATGCACAAGCCTATTACCGCAACAATCTCGTCTTTGCTTACCAGTACAGGGTAGTTCTTTTTCTCGTTCATGGCAATCTTGGCCTGAACCAACACATCGCTCACCTTTTTCAATCCCTTCATTCCTAACGAACGAATTTTATCGCCCGGTTCGTATGCACGAATCTCCAAGGGGAAACGCAATTTGTCTGCGTTGAGTTGCACGACCTTCGGATCTTTTTCAATTTCGTAACCTTTCGCAGGAACAATATCAACGTCGTACTTCGATTCGTCCAAAGGCATTTCACTCTGTAGCGTATGCAACACATAGTTGTCGCGATCGCGCGCAACAGCATAAGTGGCATTCGAAACTTTCGCACCAGTCTTTTGAAGCTTCAAGATTTCATCAATCTCTCCTGTGGTGAATTCAAACAGATTCAACCATTCCCACATAATTTGTCTTGGAGCATAGTGGTTGTGAACAGCAGTAATGGAAAGCAATTCGCTTTCACCTTTCAGTTCAACGTTTTCTTCAAGCCAGTTTTGCAAACTCTCTTGCACAATCGAATGCTGCTCTTCCCAAATTTCAATGCTGTTGTTCAGCGTTTGAAGAATATTAGGATTCAGTTCTTCCAAAATTGGAACAACCTTGTTTCTGATTTTGTTTCTTCCGTAAACGGAAGTGTTGTTTGAAGCGTCTTCTCTCCATTTCAGTTTGAGTTCTTTTGCATAACCCTCCAATTCTTTTTTCGAAATCTCCAAAAGCGGGCGCCATTTGTTGGAGGTATGGCGCTTCATTCCGAGCAATCCTTTCAGGCCGCTTCCGCGAACCAAGTGTTGCAAAACGGTTTCCAATTGATCGTTCGCATGATGGGCAAGAACAACGGTGGTATATCCGAACTCATCTTGCAACTGTTGAAAGTAGGTGTAGCGAAAATCTCTAGCACGCTCTTGTAAATTGTTTTTCGATTCCTTCCACAAATCGCCGGCGTGTGCGCAATGAAAAGTGAGCTTGTGTTTTTTGCAATAGGCTTTCACAAACTGCTCGTCTTTCTCCGAATCTTTTCCGCGAAGCTGATAGTTCACGTGAGCCACTGCAAATGGAATTTTTGCTTTTAACAGGAGCTCTGCCATTAACATGGAATCCATTCCTCCGCTTACTGCCACAAGCAATTGCGCGTCTTCGAATGTTTGATATTCGGCTTTTAAATCTTTAAGTAGTTTTTTCATGTTCAGTTAAATATGGAAAGGGTAGAAGCGGCTTTCAATAGACATTCGTCGTATTCCGATTCCGCATTTGACGCATGCGTAATGGCGCTTCCCACTTTTATTGTTGTTTGTTGTTTTTCTTTGTTGTAAACGGCAGAACGAATAATGACATTGAAGTCGAAATTCCCGTTGGGTTCTATTACACCGAATGTACCGCTGTAGATTCCTCTGTCCAATACTTCTAGCTTTTCCATGTGCTGAACCGCGCTAATTTTCGGAGCGCCAGTCATGGATCCCATGGGGAAAGTAGCTGCTAAGATTTGAGTAAATGTTATGTTGGAAGGAAGCTTCGCTTCTACCGTGCTTATCAAATGATGAAGCGTTTTGAACGTATGAAGTTCGCACAAGGAAGTGACTTGAACGCTTGACTTCTCTGCGATGCGTGACAGATCGTTGCGAACCAAGTCTACAATCATGATGTTTTCAGACCGCTCTTTTTTGCTTGTTCGAAGAACCGTTTTGTTCTCCTCATCTTCAATAGAATTTGCTCCTCTTTTAATGGTTCCCTTAATAGGTTGAGAAATAATTTCGTTTCCTTTTTTCTGAATGAAACGCTCCGGTGAAGTACACAACAGTTGAAGATTTTTTCCATTGAAATAAACCGCGTGCGGAGCTTCCGTAGCGTTGTTCATTTTTGAAAAATGAGCGAAGGCATCGTTAAGAAAACCCTTTGCCTGAAGAGGCATACAGAAGTTCGTTTCGTAATAATTACCACGCTGAATGTCGCCCAAAATTCGCTCTATCTTTTCAATGTAACTATCCTTGGTTTCGAGCATTTCGAACACAAGTTTTTCTTCATTGCTTGACTGTTCGATGTTTTTGTAGTTGGAAAGAAAATCTTTGATTACCGAACGTTCGTTCGGTTGTTCTTCAGTAAGGCAAATCCATGTCCCGTTCTCTTCTTTCCAAATGTGCTCAGGCTCGAAGAAATAGACGAGTTCACTTCCGTCTGAACAACAATTCTCGTAGGCGTTTTTTTCAAAAAGTTTTTTCGCTTCGAACGAAAGATATCCGAAAACAGGAAGTGTTTTTTCGGCTAACCAATTGTTAAGCTTTTGAATGTCTTCGAGATTGTTTTCATTCAAAACAAACGCATCTTTTTTCCCCCAAGCAATAAATGCTTGTCGCTCGTTCGAGTTCGGTGGAAGAAAAGTAAAATGGTCGTTGTCCCAAAGCTGCATGGGTGCAAAGGTAATGCTTACTGACGCCTATTTGCGAGAAGAACAGGCGGACCTCCGTCGAACGGATTTTCACCGCGGCCAATACTGCGCGCTTCTATTCCGGCTGCTTTCATAACGGCGCGATCTCCGAACTTTTTTCGCAGTTCGTCCATGGCATTGTACAAGCTAATTTGTTCTTCGTTGTCGTCGAACAAATTAATCTGGTATCCGCCAGAAACCAAGTGACTGAAACGCACGCCAATCAAGCGTATGAGCACTCTTCGCGAGTAAAGTTTTTCGAAGAGTTCTAATATTTTCGGGATAAGAATATGATCGGCAGAGGTATATGGAATGCGGCATTGCATGGTTTCCGTTTGGAAATCGGAATAACGCAGTTTCACTGTCACGCACGAAGTAAGCTTCTCACCTTTGCGCAACTGGAACGCCAAGTTCTCGGTCATGGCAATCAATAATCCACGCAGTTTATGCACGTCTATGGTGTCTTGATCGAATGTTCTTTCGGTAGAAATCGACTTGCGTTCTTGGAAAGGCACAACGGGCGAGGGGTCTATGGCGTTGGCTTTTTTCCAGATGCTGGTTCCATTTTCACCAAGGGCCTTCGACATAACGTCTAACGGCATTTCCTGTAAGGTCTGAATTTTCCGAATGCCAAGATTCACCAAGAGTTGGTGCGTTTTTTCTCCGACCATCGGAATCTTCCGAATGGAAAGAGGCGCAAGGAAGGGTTTCTCTGTTCCGGTTTCAATACGAATCTGGTTGTTCGGTTTGGCCTCGCCCGTAGCCACTTTCGAAACGGTTTTGCTAGAAGACAAACCGAAAGAAATGGGCAAGCCTATTTCCTTCAAAATATTCTGACGCAATTCACCAGCGAACTGGTAGCATCCGAAAAAACGATCGAGCCCCGTAAGGTCGCAGTAGAATTCGTCAATCGACGTTTTTTCGAAAAGAGGAACAGCTTCGCGAACCATTTCGCTTACCATATCGGAATACTTAAGGTAGTTGTAGGAGTTTCCTTTAATGACCACTGCTTCCGGACAAAGCTTGCGCGCCATATGCATAGGCATGGCAGAATGCACCCCGAATTTGCGCGCTTCGTAGCTGCACGAGGCCACTACGCCGCGATCACTAGTTCCGCCAATAAGTACAGGTCTGTTGTTGAGGCGACTGTCTAATAAACGCTCTACCGACACGAAAAAGGTGTCGAGATCCATGTGTAGAATTGAGCGTTCAGATGACATAAAACAAACTTATCTCGTGAAGGCACAAGATTTCAAATTGTTAAAAAAGTTTTTTGAGAGGAGTGAAGAATTATTTCTTCTTCTTGCCTGTTTGGTCTGTATCGTCTTCGTCTTCGTCGTCGGTAATACCGTCGTCTTCATCATCTGTAATGTCTGAACCGCCTTCAGAATTACGATTGTTGTTTGAAGTAGAAGATTCTTCGTGATCGCAATCGTTACAATCTAGAATGTCACTATCTGTGTTTAACTCAGTGTTATCAACGATTACAGAACGCTCGGTTCCAACGGAAGTAACTTCTTCCATCCAAACAGATTTGCTGCATGAAGCGAATGCTAATGCAACAAAAAATAGGATCGTTATGTAATTGAGTTTTTTCATAGTGGACCGAAGTCTATACAAATGTAACGAAATCTTTTAAAAAGTGTTGCCTTGATTGAAAATTTCCTGAAAATCTTTCGGGAAGTCAATAGTAACGCGCGTTCCTGATTCTCCGTTTTCCGATTTCCAGTCCTCGGGGCCAATCAATTCAATACGTTTCCCAGTCATTTGTTCAATGAGCGCAATTCTGCTGCGGGTAATTTCCATTCCTTTCGAAATGTGTCCGTCACTGTTTGTTTTCCGTGCTTGACTTTCCGCAAGTCCAATTCCATTGTCTTCAATTCGAATTTCAAGGCAGTCATTTTTCAACCCGAAAAAGACATTCAACAAGCCTCCGGAATCTTTGGGCAGCAGACCGTGCCAAATAGAGTTTTCCAAAAATGGCTGAATGAGCATGGCCGGAATTTTAACTGAACGAAGAACCTCTGGCGAGTCGAGTTGAATGTGATACTT
Organism: Bacteroidota bacterium; assembly: GCA_046051235.1. Lineage (GTDB taxonomy): Bacteria > Bacteroidota > Bacteroidia > Flavobacteriales_D > Sanyastnellaceae > CAIZGX01. Next base: position 2,048 of record JBJOON010000019.1, on the reverse strand, counting down.
GAACTTATCTGGGAAGCGCATGCTTTCCAATTTCAAGTACAATTCCAATCGTTCAATTTCTTCCGAGAGCGGCGCGAAGTTTTCTTGTGAACTGTCTAAATTTTTGCGAATCAATTTCGCGAAGTCGGTGAGGTATTGATTCGCAGCCAGGCGATCTTGACGGTTGATGTAGTATTGAATGGAATTCAAGGCGTTAAAGATAAAGTGCCTGTTCATGCTTGAATTCATACTTTGTTGCTCGAGCATGAGCAGCTTCGCTTTCATTTCCGATTGCTCGGCTAAGTGCTTATTTCGAATGTTACGTCTTCTTGATCGCGAAACAAGAATGACAATCGTTGAAAGGAAAACGAACTCCAAAAGAATGGCCCACCAGGTCATGTACCAAGGCGGCAAGACACGGAATTGCCAAGTCACTTCTTCGCTCCACTGTCCCCACTCGCCGTTGCGCGCCCGAATGTGAAACGTATAACTTCCCGAAGGAAGATTGTTGAAGTTCACTTGAGAGAATGAAGTGGGGCTGCTCCACGTGCTGTCTAATCCTTCCAACCAATAACTGAATTCTAATCTTTCGGGATAGGTGGTGCTTGAAGCGTCGAAGAAAAACGTAAATGAATTTTGTCTGTAATTGAATTCAAGTCCATTCGGAAAAGACTTGCCGTTCCAGTTTCCTGACGTGAGTGTTTTCCAATCGATGTTCTCAAGATTAGACTGAATATTTGTAAGGTGAACAAGGGGAGTGGGGATGTTGAATTTCGCATCAATGGCGCTCAGATCAATGTTCATTACCCCGTTCGGAGTTCCAACCCATACCGTGTTTTGAAGGTCAACGAAGATGGCGTTCAAGTTTGTTTCGAGGCTAATTAAACCATCCGATTCATTGAGGTGAATCATGCGCTCACCCAGGCCTCCAGCCTTATTCAATTCCCAAATGAAAATACCGTTCAGCGTTCCAATCCAAAGTTTGTTTTGAATCATCTTCAAGAAGTTCACAGTGTTACCTCCCGGTTCTTTCGAAATGTTTACACGAACAAAACCGTTTTCATTTCCTTTGTATAGTCCCGATTGAGTTCCTGCGATGATCTCTCCATTTGGCAGTTCCGCTATACTGTATGCACTTGCGTCTTGAAGACCTTGTGCTTCACCGAAATTCGTGAACGTATTGTTGTGGAAGAGCGAAATTCCATCGCGAGTGGCCATCCATATTTTCCCATCACTCGTTTCCAACATGTGGCGAATTCTTGTCGCCGGGAAGTTTGGAAATTGCGAAAAACTTTGAAAGGTTTTTTTGGAATACGCTTGAATTCCTTTGTTGGTTCCAATGAGCAATGATCCGTCACGTCGTTCCAAAAGACTAAGAACGATTTCTTCCTCCAAGCCTTCTTCTTTACCGTAATGCAGCCAATGTGGTCGAGCGTACGAACAGCAGTCGTATTCATAAAGTCCCTCCGGAGTTCCAATAAAAATATTTCCTTTCCATCCCCAACTTTTTAAAGTCGTCCAAACACGCAGATTCGGTGAGAGATCATTCAGTGCGGTATTAAAATTTGTACTGAAATTACCAGACGGATTGGATAAGAAGCTAATGCCATTGTCGTAGGTTCCGAAAAAGTAATTTCCTCTCGAATCTTGCGTAATGCTCATGACTGCATTACCCGTTAACCCATTATTCGTGCTAAAGCTTTTGAACTGAGTGCTGGTAAGTTTGAATATGCCACCCCCGTAACTGGCAAACCATTGAATGCCCTCACGATCAATGAATACTTGTCTAACGTCATCAACTTCCAATCCATTCGATTTCGAAAACAGTAAATGGCTTTGATCAGATTCGTTGAATAAAATAACGCCTGTTCGACTGGTAAAATAAATTTTTCCTTTGTGTGTGTCAATGCCTGTAAAAACATTACTGAGCGCATAATCGCCAATGTTCGTAAGGAGTTGACCTGTATTTAAATTTAAAACACCGCCGTAAGAAGTGACTACCCAAATCTCGCCCAATGAATTTTGAATGAAATCGAAAAGCACATTTTCTTCGTCAGGAATTCGATAGA
>JBJOON010000018.1:0-18412 GCA_046051235.1 Bacteroidota bacterium | reverse complement strand
TTGGTTGAAGTAATGTTCACAATAGGTAATTGAATAGAACCTGTTGCTGTGACATTGCACACGTCGTATGTGTATACTCCAGCGTACAACTCTGCGGGAGCCAAATAATTCTGAGTTCCAGAATATGAAATGTCTGGGTTAAACACATCTACTGAGGTAATGTTTATTGCATCAGAAACTGAAGTTGAAGAGCAGCCCGTTGTTGGATTAGTTGCCGTAACAGTATAAGAGAAATTGCCCCCGGTATTAAAATTAAGGGTAGGAGTCGATGTATTTCCCCCGTTAACATTAGGACCGGAATTGGTAGCGTTCCAAACGTAAGTTAATCCTGTAACGGGAGTAAATCCGGAAATAGGAATTGAAACTTGAGGACAACCGATAGCGGGGATTGTGAAAGTTGGCGTCGTCGGGTTTGAATTTACTATAACTGGAATTTGTTCTGTATCAGTGCACCCACTTAAAGTAAGGGTAACAGTATATGTCCCATTTTGGGCCGAGCTCACATTGGAAATTGTTGGATTAGCTAGTGAGGATGTATATCCATTTGGACCTGTCCAAGAATAATTTACACTCTGCCCCGAATTGCCAGTTACAGAGCTTGATAAATTTAAATTTTGACCTTGACATAATGGGCCGTTACTAGATGCGGAAACGTTCAGGTTATTTAGCACAAGCACATTTGCCTCATCTGAAACTGAACACTGCCCCAAAGTTGCTGTAACGTTATAAGCTCCTGCGTTTGTTGAAGTAGCTGATGAAATGACTGGGTTGGCTAGTGCAGAATTGAAGGAATTAGGTCCTGTCCAAGAATAAACGGGCGTTACGGAATTATTACCCGAAATTGTTGGGTTGAAATTAATACTGTTTTGCCCCGGGCAAAGCGTAATGTTGTTTTGAGTAATTGTGAAGTTTTCAAGCACGACAAGGGTTAAGTTATCGGTAATAGGAGAATTTGTGCAACCGCTTACCGAAACAGTATAGGTGCCCGCATTGGAGACATTTAGGTTTGATATAGTTATTGAAGCGCTATTACTTGTGAACCCACCTGGACCAGTCCAAGAATAAGTTGGCGAAGCGGGCGGATTAGTTAAGGTAGCAGTTAAAGTTACTGTACCACCTACACAGCCATACGTCGTTGCTGGCCCAATATCTACTGTACACTGCCCCAAAGTATGCTCTCCAAACACACTAAAAATCACGAAAAGTAAAACGTATTTTAAAAACTCATTAAAGTTATTTTTGATAGGCAAAACCTTCATAAAAATCGACATTGAAATCTAATTACCGCAAAGGTAAGTAATTGTTGCCTTGTAGTTCGTTCAGAAATTATAAAGGAGCCGTCAATTGATCCCTTGACCGTCGAAAGATTTGTATTAATTCTTTTTGAATTGCGGATGTCTAAATTTCAATTGGTCATTTCCTACTTATTTTAACCGTTCTAATCCAGTTCTTTGAGCGTTTTTATTTATGGTGTGAAGAATAATTAGACCCGTTCTTAGGACAAGAACAATACGTTTTCGTGGTAATAACACTAACGGTAGCAGTTCCCCATAAGGCTAAAAGTAAAGAGGAGGTCTGAAGAAGCGTTTCTTGTTAATGTTGAATAAGTATGGTTTTATTCGTTTTTCCGCTTGAAGTGGTTAGCCGGAATACGAACAATCCATTTGGTAGATTAGACACTTCCATTCGATTCGTATTGAATTCGGTTGAGACCAATTCTCCTGTCATGTTGTAGGCTTCAATTTGCTTTAAATCGTTGCTTGCAATGAATAAAGTTGAATTAGCAGGATTCGGGTATACCAATAAATTGTCTTCTTCCATACTTATCTCCTCTGTTCCAACAGATATTGCGCGGTAGTTGCAATCGAGTGGAATAGCACAAATATGATGGGCAAGGAAGTTCGACATAATGCTCATAGTTGTGTCCAATACAGCGGCATTGCTGGCATGCGGAACATGGTCTAGTCCTTCGTAAATTTCGAAGCAATTTTCCAATCCAATTTCATTCATTTTTTCATTAATACTCGCACTTCCATCTACTTCTAGCACGGGAGCAATTCCGAATGCATATTGCATAGCAGAACCGTAAGGCACTGTTTGATCATTCGTGCCGTGAAACAACAAAGCGGGTTCATCGCCTGGCTGAATCCAAGCAGTATCTCCAATTGCTCCGCAAATGTTTACAATAGCTTTCACATCTGAGGGATATCCCGGATTTCCGCTTTCGCCTTCAAGTTCTCCTGCTAATCCTGGGTTGCTGGTGTTTACAAATGCAGGCAATTCTGCCATGTCATCTAAATAGGCCATGTGCAGGGCTATGTATCCACCTGCACTAGAACCCGCAATGTAGATTTCGTTAGCATCGATTTTGTATGGGTTCCCTTCTGTTGCAACAGTTTTGCGTAGAAATCGCACCGCGGCTTTTCCGTCTTGAACTCCGCGCATAACTGCTTCGGTCATTGGTCCAGCAAGGTTGGCAGTAACATTAATTCCAAGTCTATATTGAATTGAAATGGCTACATATCCCATTTTCGCTAGTCTCTGACAAATAGGAACAACATCAGGTCCAGTCTTTGACCCAGACAAGAAAAATCCGCCATGTGCGACAATCACCGCAGCGCGATTAGAAACGTTATCTCCAACTGGCTCATAAATATCACAAGCTAAAACTTGGTTAGTACCGTCGAATTTTAAATTCTCTCCGTAGGGAACATCTGAAGTTACTTGAACATCGTTGAAGATGTAATTCAAATAGCGATTTCCGTCGCACTGCGCTTCGGTGTTAAATCCAGAAAGAATTGCTAAAGCAAGTAGTATTTTTTTCATTTGGAAGGTTTTAGGTAGCCCTAATTTAAGATTTATTCTTTTTCAATTTTGAAAAAACATTATTCCCCTTGAAATGTTAATGATTTTTATAAGATTGAGCGGTATGTCTGTTGAAAGGTTTAATTTTGCTCGACTTCACAATTATGATAGAAACTGATATCCTTGTTATTGGTGCAGGCCCATGTGGTTTGTTTACCGTCTTTGAAGCTGGCCTTCTAAAATTACGTTGCCATTTGATCGATGCTCTGCCACAGGCGGGCGGACAATTGACTGAAATTTATCCAAAGAAACCGATTTATGACATTCCTGGTTTTCCAGAGGTGCTAGCTGGTGAGCTAATTGATAATTTAATGAAGCAAGCCGAGCCCTTCAAACCGGGATTTACTCTTGGGGAGCGCGCTGAGTCTTTCGAAAAGACCGAGGATGGAAAGTTCATTGTGACAACTTCTCGCGGAACGAAACACATTGCGCCTGTTGTAGCTATAGCTGGTGGGCTTGGTTGTTTCGAACCACGGAAACCTCCGATTTCAAATATTTCAGATTTCGAAGACAAAGGAATTGAATACATTGTTCGCGATCCTGAATTCTATAGAGGAAAGTCTGTTGTTATAAGCGGTGGAGGAGACTCTGCATTAGATTGGGCGGTTTTCCTTGCGAATGGTTTGGCAAAAGAAGTTACGCTGGTTCACAGAAGCAAAAGTTTTCGCGGTCATCCAGATTCAGTTCAAAAGGTGTTGGATATGGCAGCTTCAGGAAAAATTAATCTACACACAGATGCAGAAGTTGTTGAAGTTTCTGGGGACGATACTCTTCGAAACATTACCCTTCAACACAACGATGAAACGAGAACCGTGCTATCAACAGATCACTGGTTGCCGTTATTCGGATTAAGTCCGAAGTTGGGTCCTTTGTCTGATTGGGGATTGAACATTGACAAGAACAGCATTGAAGTCAATACGTTCGATTATCAGACCAACGTTCCAGGTCTTTATGCTGTTGGAGATATCAATACTTATCCGGGTAAGTTGAAATTGATTTTATGCGGGTTCCACGAAACAACTTTAATGGTTCAAAGCGCCTTCAAACGCATTTATCCAGATAAGAATTATGTGTTGAAATATACAACAGTTAATGGTGTAAACGGATTTTAAGCATGGAAAATACAGTACAGATCACAGTTGTAGATAGAGAAGATCAGGAGCATGTGTTAGATGCGCCGATCGATATGGGAATGAATATGATGGAGCTTTGCAAGTCATATGAATTACCTGTTGAGGGTACGTGTGGAGGAATGGCCATGTGTGCAAGCTGTCATATGTACATACTTTCTGATCACGATTTAGGCGAAAGGAACGACGATGAAGAAGCCATGTTAGATCAGGCGTTTTTCGTTAAAGGAAATAGCAGATTGGGATGTCAGTTGCACATTGCGGCGAATTTCGATGGACTAAAAGTTAAATTAGCGGAAGTAGGAGGGTAATACTATCGTATTAACTGTTCAACAGCGAGTACGTATGAATCAAAACCAAATCCGGAGATTGTTCCCAAACAATGTTTTGCCATGAGCGATGTATGTCGCTCCTTTTCTCTAGCCATTATATTACTTAAATGGACTTCAATTACTCGAGGTTTCACAGCGGCTAATGCGTCAGCAATAGCAACACTCGTGTGCGTGTAACCACCAGCATTGAATACAATAGCGTCATATTTTTCAGAGTCTTGAATAGCATCAATGAGCACGCCTTCGTGATTGGATTGAAGATGTGAAAAAGTCACGCTAGGAAACTTTTCAACCAATGAGTTCAAGAGAGATTCTAAATTCTCTGAACCATAGATAGAAGGCTCACGCGTGCCGAGCAAATTCAAGTTGGGGCCGTTGAGAATGAGTATGCGCATCACTTACGAACGGTAGTGTCTAAGGTCCATTGATCTTCGGTAATGCTAATGTCGTTCTTGAAGTAGTACGTGCCTGTTTTGGAAATTACTTTTTGATAGATGTCTACTTTAGCTCCAATTTTCACAGTACGCTCAATAACCTTTTGACTAGGGCGACTTGTCTCATAAGATTTTTCGGTAACTCCCTCGGCAAGTGTTTCAGTGCCGGGTTTTGGATTGAGTTCTGAAGGGTCTTTTGGTCCTGTTGGATATTCAGGGCGGATCTTAGAATTGTTGTTTTTGGTTTTTTCAGCTTTTTCTTTGTCTTCTATAATCTTGGTCTCCAAAACATGGGAATTCGCATTTACCTCCATGCGTTGTTTTTCCAAAAGATTAGGACTTTCGTCGTTTATTTCTTCTTGAAAGGTTTTATTCCGCTCTATCTCTTTTCCGTGTGTAATTATTCCTGATTGTCCTGCCGCTTTAATGCTGGCATCAACCTCAGCATAATGCTCCTTATCTCGCCGAATATCTGCAATCTCAGAAGATAAATCTTCGTTGCCTTTCACAACAATGTCTTGCGTGCCGTCTTTTTGTTCTTCGATTCGAGTACCGTTTTTACTGCGACTGCGCTTTGATCGCTCGGTGTAATCGTTCGATTGATTGTTTATCTCGGTATAAGTTGTTTGTATGTTAAGCTCGTTTTTCTTTCGGTCTCGATCGTTCTTGGAGAACTCAGTAATTTGAGTTTTATCGTCATCGTTGAATTCAGATGCTTTTTCAATATCACGTTTTTGTCTGCGGGTGTAATTTTCTTTTCGTGCACTAATGTCATACTTTGCTGAATCTATCTCAATTTCGTTCGCTGTAAGATAGGGTTCTGACAAACGAGTGATTTCATACAATTGATTTGACTTAATTTCAATTTCGGCTTCAGCCTCTTCAATTTGTCTTCGATGATTTCTGCGGAAACTCGCTTGATCGGTGCTGTCTTGAGACTTCTCTTGGAAGATATCGAGCATTTTCCGTTTTTCCGCTTTCTTCTGCGCGTCGCGATAAAAATCGTCAACTGCTTTTTCAGCTTCAGCATCCACATCGCTTTTCCTATTTTTTTCGCGGTTCCGGTTTTTCGCCTCCTCTTCTTCCAACCGTTTCGCCTCTGCTTCTTCATTTTCGCGAATACGTGCTAAACGATTTTCTTCTGCTTCCTTCTCTTTTTGTCTGCGGATTTCCTCGAAATCTTGTTCTTGCTTAATGCGTTTCTCTCTCCAGTCGATTTGAGCTTGGCTATCGGAATTGTGCAATTCCAAAATAGCGGCATCAATACTTTCTATTTGTTTCGCAGGATAGCGTTCGCCAATTTTAATATTCAGGGCCGCTACGTATTTGTCTTTTGCAGCCACCATTTTTTGCTCATCGCTCAGCGCACTCTCTTCGAATAATTTATCCCCTTCAGCTATGAGTCTTCTATACTCTTTTAATTGAGGGTCTTCTGTTGGAGTAGTGTTTCGAACAACGGTGTTCGCCGCTTCAAGCGCCTTACGGGCCTTGTTTATCTGAGAACCAGGATAACTCTCTTCTGGTTTAACATATGAAGCGTTTTCGTATTTGTCAATTGATTCTTGATATTGTTTCTTAGCAAACAGATCATCAGCAGAGGTAATAAGAGCCTTGTAGCGTCTCTCAATTTCTTCTTGTTTGTTTTTGTCGTTCGCAATTGCATCGATAGCTGCTTGCGCTAAATCGATTTGCTTTTTAGAGTAGACATCATCCCTCTTGATTTTGAGCGCTTCTTTGTATGTGTTAATGCAAGTTGCATAGTTCTCATCATTGAATTCACCGTCTGCTTGAGCAACCAATGCACGAAATTGCTTTTCTAATTCAAGAGCGTCGAGTTTCTTTTTGATTTCGTCGAGCTTGGCTTTCGGATATGCCTCGTTGGGTTTAATTTCAAGCGCGTCACTGTAATTAGTTTGCGCAGTTTCCCATGACTGACTTTTAAATTGAGCGTCACCATCTTTAATCAATTGGGCATAGCGAGCTTCATTGTTCTTGCTGGCTTGCTGCTCTTTAAATCTTCTTTCAGCTTCGTCGTATTTCTCTTTAGCTGGTTTATCGGTAGGGAAGAGGTTTAGTGCTCCTTTGTACTTCGTCATAGCCTCTTCGAACTTGGTTCCGGCCATGCGGTCATCTCCTTCCAACATTAATTTCTCATAATCTCTTTTGAGCTTATCACCATTCTTCGCTAAGTCGGCCAATCGTTCGAATTCAGCTTCAATCTTCTTATTCATCTCTTCGGTGTATTCGAAGTCGAAGGTGACGTAATTCGTTTGAGAGTCGAAAGCCGCCTTTCCCATAGGCTCTTTCAGAATGTCGGTGTTGAATCCTTCTGCATATTTGAAAAGCGAAGATTCAAATTCCATTAAGAATCCACCAGCGCGATCTTCTGCAGGAATGTTACGGGTGTCAATGCGAATGATTTTCGTAACATAATCCGCTCTCGAGAATTTTAAATCGTATGAATATCCAAGAGGAAGCGTGAAATCGAATTTGCCTGAAGAACCAGCATCGTATACCTTCTCTTGAGCGCCGTTCTTGAAAACAACAACTTGCACACCATCGAGTTTCTTTTCAGAGTCTTTGTCAATGATAGAACCTTGACTCTTGATCCGAATGACTTCGTTTTGTGCAAAAAGGATGTTACTCGATACAAGAAGACCGAGAAAAGTCACCCAAAGTAAAACTGTACGAATAGCCTTCATAGTTGAAAAATAAGATTCCTAAATCACAAGTAAAGATAATTCGAAAAGTCGTAAATCGAAAGAAAAATAACTCCCCGGAGGGAGTTAGATTTCAATGGTCATTTGACTTAGCGCTTTTCCTGAACTGCTTTCAGCCACAAGCGAATAGTTTCCTCGGGCGAATCCATTCACATCAAGTTCAACGGGTAGATTCAATTGTCCTGCTTTCTGGCCATGAATCAGTTGGACAAACTTTACGATTTCACCATGCTCGTCGCGAAGAACAACGCGCACATCTTCTTGGTCAGCTAGAATAAATTGAAGACTGCTTTCCACGCGATTCGGTTTGCCAGAGAAGGCGAGGCCGTTGTTTCCTTCTGTTTCTTGGTAGTCGACTTGATATCTCGGAATTTCAACGTGCTTGTGCTTTGCGGCGATTGCTTGTAGTTCGCTGGCTTTCATTTTTCCTGCATCGTAGGTAACAATAGAGGCAACACTGTGGTTATTTGTAAATGTCCAAACCAATGCCTGCAGACCCGGACAATTGCCCAATCTTTTGGCTTCCACTTCTTCTAAAGCAGCAACCAACGCAGGAGTTGCCATTTCAGTTTTACCCAGATCATGAAATCCATCCGACGTTGCGTAAGCCGACGCATTTCCGCAAGCAGTATTTAAAAGCGTGGTTTTTTCTTCACCTGGAGCCAAATAGATTTCTCTCGAACGCAACACAACAAAAGGCTGATATTCGTTGGTGGCTGTATAAAACACGCGTCCGGTCTCTACGTGCAAGGCAAGAGAATCTTTCGTGGTGTTTTTTACTTTTAGTTGGAAGTAACCGTGGTTGCGGACGTGCTCTACAATTCCGCTGAACGAAATTTTCTTTTCTTTTTTCGCTTTTTCGAAGTTACAACGCTGAATTTCATTTTGGGCAATGGTTTCCAATCCGAGAAACAAGAGGCCGATGATTAAGATTTTGTTTTTCATGGTGCTGGGGTTTGAGGGGTTGATGAACGGTTGATTCTCTCTAAGTCTTTTTTCGTAATGAAGACAACCGTGTGGTCGTTTTTATTTGTGAAGCGATGGCTATTCGGAATTTCACCAAGGCGGCATTTATAGGCCGTTGTTTTGTTTTCACGTTTTGAATAGATATCCATTTTTATTTCGGAAAGAATAGAGACAGATCCGAATGGTACTACGGTTGAATGAGGCTTGTCGAATAACTGTTTTTCAAAGTTTACTTGGACATTCTCTTGTGAGAATTCAATTTTGGAAAAGCGAAGGGAAGGGGTAAGAACAAATTTGATTTCTCCTTGTGCGCGGTCGTCATTGAATAGTCCGTATACACCAGTTTCATTGACGTGCACCAAGTGATATTTCTTTTTGTTAATGGTTTTTGAACCTACTTTTTTTCCTTTGATGGTGTTCCATATTTTTTCGGAATAATTCCACTTCAGGAAAAGCAATTTCTCGCCGCGAACATTCGGCGTCTCCGGAACCAGAATGTCAATTCCTTCTGCGGCGAATTTTCCTTCAGGAAGAAATACATCGAAGGCAGAATGGCATTCGAGCATTTGTCCTTTTGAATTCACGGTGTTGAAATTCGCCGCGAGTTCTTCAAACTTCAAGTATCGAACATCAGGCGTATCCGTGGCATTTGCTCCCAGCAATAAGCCAAACAGAAATAGGGTGGTGGTGATTGTTTTCATGGCTTTATTTATTTGTTGAAGTAGGCGTTAATCTTTTTGCTTTTCTGGAAGAACCGAAGAATCGTTTTTTTGGAAACCTTCGTTTCTTCAATCCATTCTGTTCCTTGTGCATCTGTACACACAGCGCGAATGACATAGTTTTCAATGTTTTTCGGGGCTTTGAATGTCGCTTCTCTTTGATTGTCAGAAACATCTCCTTCAATGCGCAGGAAGGGTTCTGTAGAAAGAATTTCAATGTAAGTAATGGCTACATTTTTCTTTGCTTTCGCAACAACAGGCACAACGTTAGTTGATTTGTTTTCGATAAGGGCGTACAAACCAGATTCTTCGAACGTCGCACCGAAGTAGTAACCGTTCGCGCCTTTAGATGGTTTTTTCGTCGCTCCAATTTTTGTCCATTCTTTATTGATATTGTTCCAATGAAGAAGTGTGAATTGCTTTTTCGCATTCTCAGCACCTTGAACAATCTCTGCACTAACACCGCTCGTTGGCATTTTCCCTTCAGGAAATTCAACTCGAAATAATTCGCGAATGAATATTATTTTATTGTCGAAGAAAGAAGAGACATTTGAATTATACAGTTCTTCTTGAGAGCTCAATTTTACCACGCTCATTTCATTCGCGAGTTCTAAGTCGCGGTATTTACAAGTAAGGGGTATTTTATTTTTATTGGTGAAAGTGCTGTCTGGACGAATGATCTCGGCAACCACAGCGTGGGGAACAATTTCAATTGAAATTACTGGAGCTTTCTTTTTTCCTTCCTGCTCGTAATTGAAAGAGATTCGATCGAAATTTAAATGTTCTTCCTTGAAGAATTCTTTCAACTCTTTTTCTCTTTTATAGAAAAGAGCAAGTTTTTTCGTTTCGGCATTTCTATTCGGTTCTTGCAAAGTTACCTTAATCCCTTTGGCTAAATAAAGTTCTTCAGCATAGATGGAAAGAGCGCGCACAGTACCTTCTGTAAATTTTTCAGAGTCCTTTTGGAATTCAATGGTGATGGTTGAATTCGCTTGAGCATTGATTAGGTAACCAGCGCAAAATAAAACAGCAATTAATTTTTTCATAGCGTTGGAGTTTTGAGGTTCTTATTTCGTAACGATATTTATTTTTTATTAATTGCCCTTCAGGGAATTTTTTTTTATTGTGTGGGCCGTGATTTTTTTTTGCAGATTTGTTTTATGAATACGAGTTACTGGGAAAGAGAAACGTTTTTAGAGAATTCTGATTTAATTGTTGTAGGTGCCGGTATTGCTGGACTTTCAACAGCATTAGAATTGAAAAAAAATCAACCTGATTTTCGTATTTCGGTATTGGAAAGAAGTTGGCTCAGTGATGGCGCGAGTTCAAAGAACGCAGGATTTGCTTGCTTCGGGAGTATTTCTGAATTTCTAGATGACATGAAGGACATGTCCTTCGACGAAGTTGTAAGCCTTGCTATTCGTAGATTTCGTGGAATTGAAAAATTAGTGAAGGAATATTCTGAAAAAGTTTTGGAGTTGGAATGGAACGGAGGGTATGAAATATTCTTTCAGGAAGATGAAACAAGTTTCGGCGAATGTTGCGCTTTTGTTGAACGGTTCAATGACGCCTTTGAAAAGACTTTGAATATTCGTCCATACACCGTCTTGACTGTCCAAGAATTTCAAGGGATAAAGAATTTAGTTGGCGTTATTTCGAATAAATACGAAGGCGGTTTAAACACAGGTGCCATGCTGAATTCTATGCGAAGTCGGGCGTTGAGCCTGGGCGTTAGGATATTCAACGGTGTTGAAGTGAAGAGTTATTCTTCGTCACGGAATGAAATGAGTGTTGAAACTTCTGTAGGAATTTGGAAGGCGAAGCGCATTGCTTTTTGCACGAGTTCTTTTCATTCAGAATTGTTTGAAGATCTTGAAATGAGTTCAAAAAGAAATCAGGTTGTCGTTACAAAGCCGATTGCTAATCTACAATTAAACGGCACCTTTCATCACCACCAAGGCTTTAATTATTTTAGAAATATTGAAGGAAGAATTTTGATGGGAGGCATGCGTCACCTGTTTTCAAATACAGAATCTACAAGTGCTCAAGGCAATACAATGGAAGTTGTAAGTGCCTTGACAAATTTCCTTCAAAATAAAATTCACACGACATCAATGATAGAAATTGATTTGTTTTGGAGTGGTATCTTAGGTGTAGGAAAAGATGAGCGCTCTGTTATAGCGCAAGTGGAGGAGAATGTTTTTGTTGGTGCACGATTAGGTGGAATAGGCGTGGCTATTGGATCGCTTGTTGGACAAGAATTAGCAGAACTTATTAATTCTTCTTTCTCGAAATAAATTCTGAAATAGCATCTGCGCATCGCTCACCATCTATTGCAGCAGAAACAATACCACCCGCGTAACCCGCGCCCTCACCGCATGGGAAGAGGTTTTTAATTTCAGGATGATTCAATAATTCTTTGTCGCGAGGAATTCGTACGGGCGATGAAGTTCGAGTTTCAGGCGCAATTAAAAGTGCGTTCGGTCCTGCGAAATTTGGCATTTTCGAATTGAAATGTTGAAGGGCTCCAATTAAACATTCCGAAATAAATTTCGGAAATAAATCACGCAAGTTTGTAGAAGTAATACCTGGACTGTATGAAGAGTCAGGAAGAGTTGTACTTTTCTTATTGTAGATAAAATCAGTGGCTCGTTGTGCAGGAGCGAATTGTTTTTTACCACCAAGATCGTAAGCTTTCTTTTCGATGTCTTGTTGAAGATGCATTCCAGCAAGGGGGCCAGTGTAATTTAATCTTTCGAGATCGCTCAACTTTACTTCAACCACGATACCTGAGTTCGCCCAAGGGTTGTTGCGCTTGCTTGGTGACCATCCGTTGGTTACAATTTCTTCTTGTGAAGTTGCGCATGGCGCCACTATTCCACCAGGGCACATGCAGAATGAATAAACACCATGGTCGTTTACTTGCGTAACAATCGAATAACTTGCTGGTGGAAGAAATTCGCCGCGGTCATCGCATTTGTATTGAAGCTTGTCAATTGTACGTTGATCGTGCTCAATACGAACCCCGATAGCAAAAGGCTTCGCTTCAATGGCAATATTCTTTTCATGCAGTAATTCGAAAATATCACGAGCACTGTGTCCTGTAGCTAATAAAACACTATTGGCTTTGTATGTATTTCCTTTCGAAGTATTAACTTCTTGAATTTCGTCGTTAGAAAGTTTAAAGTCAATTGCTTTTTCTTCGAAATGAATTTCTCCTCCGTTGGTCAAAATGCTGTCGCGCATGTTGGCTATGATTTGCGGTAGTTTGTTTGTGCCTACATGCGGATGACTTTCGGTAAGAATGTTTTCGTTTGCACCGAATTGAACAAGTGTTTCTAAAATGCGAACCACATTACCTTTCTTGGTGCTGCGTGTGTATAGCTTGCCATCGCTATAGGTTCCAGCGCCGCCTTCGCCAAAGCAATAATTTGAGTCATCGTTCACTTGACCGTTTCGAGTGATCTCTACCAGGTCTCGTCTTCTTGCCCGAACGTCCTTTCCTCTTTCGAGGATAATAGGCTTCACGCCCAATTCAAGTAATCTTAAAGCAGCGAATAATCCGGCAGGGCCAGCACCGATAATAATTGCAGATGCCTTTATTTCGTTTTGAAATAGGCGCTGATGAATAGCTGGAAACTCTTCGTTGATTCCAATTACAGAAATTCTTAAAATGACAATGGGATTTCTTTTCCGAGCGTCGATAGATTTTTTGTCAATACGCCATTTAAAAGAAAGAGGAGATAAATTCAAAGCGAATTGAATTTTCTCCTCTAAATAATTGAAGTCGGCCGATTGGGAGGGACTTACTTGAAGTTCAATGGTGTTCATGCTGTTGGTCTATTCAACCAAAAAATATGATTAATAAAGTATTATGCTTAGGCCACTTTAGCAGCTTTCGCTTTTCCAGAAACAGGTTTTCTTCCACGCTTCTTTAAAACTTTTGGTGCTGCTGGAACTGCTGTAGGAGCTGATGTTTCTGCAGTGGTTTCTTTTTTCGGTCCTGTCTTTTTGGCTCCAGGTTTATTTTTAGAACCTTTTGGACGGCCGCGACGAGTTGAGCCAGTAGCCGATTTTGTGCTTCCTGATTTGTCTAAAATAGATGCGATTTTAGCAGTGATTTTAACTTTTCTGCCACGGCCGGTTTGAAGTGATGCAATTAGGTTTGCCGCGTCTACTAATGAGTTCAGCTCTTTCTCACGACGCGCAATCTCTTGTTTTATTTCGTTTAAGAGTTTCATAAAAAAAAAATTTTATTTATTAATGAATGCTAAATTAGCACGCGAATTTAATTTTAATTCCTAAAGGATTGTTAAAATTCAGCAAGAAAATTTTAAGAACCCATCATTCGGAGTACTTTAGCGACTCAATTAGAGATTATGAAATTCAACAAAAAGGATATTTCGAAGGAAGAATTATTAGCGTTGTACGAGGCAATTAAATTGCCGCGTTTGATTGAAGATAAGATGTTAAGCCAGTTGCGTCTGGGTATGATATCGAAGTGGTTTTCTTCATATGGCCAAGAGGCTATAAGTGTAGGAGTAGGAATGGCTTTGGAAAAAGATGAGTTTATTCTTCCCATGCATAGAAATTTGGGGATCTTTACTTCTCGAGATTTAGATTTAAAACAATTGTTTCTTCAATTTCAAGGAAAGAAAGATGGTTTTACTAAAGGTCGCGATCGCTCGTTTCACTTCGGAACGAAGAAACATCATGTCGTTGGAATGATTTCGCACCTCGGCCCACAATTGGGAATAGCCGACGGTATTGCTTTAGCAAACAAATTGGAAGGTTCTCCAAAAGCGACAATTGTTTTTAGTGGAGACGGTGGGGCCAGTGAAGGCGATTTTCATGAAGCTTTGAACGTGGCTACTGTATGGGATCTACCGGTGATTTTCTGTATTGAAAACAACGCGTGGGGTTTATCTACACCAAGCCGTGAGCAGTTCCGATGCAAGCAGTTCATAGATAAAGCCATTGGTTATGGTATGCCAAAAGAAGATGCGATTCAAATAGACGGGAATAATATTCTTGAGGTTTATTCAACCGTAAAAGAGATTGCAGCAAGCATACGTAAAAATCCACGTCCTATAATTTTAGAATGCATGACCTTCCGTGTTCGCGGACACGAAGAAGCGAGCGGAACTAAGTACTATCCGGAAGGAATTATAGACGAGTGGTCGAAGAAAGATCCGGTAGCATTGTATGAAGAGTTTTTGTTGTCCGAAAGAATAATTACTCCTGGAGATGTTGAAGGAGTGAATTTAAAGTTGAAAGATAAAATCAACACGAATTTAAAGGCAGCCTATGCAGAGCCCGACATCATAGCAAACACAGATGAGGAATTTGACGATTTATTCGCTCCGTTCTCAAATACTGAAATACCTGCTTCTTCAATCAAGAAGAAAATGCGTTTCATAGATGCCATTCAAGATGGATTGCGTGAAAGTATGCGTAAGCATGATCGTTTGGTTTTGATGGGACAAGATATTGCTGAATACGGTGGAGTATTTAAAGTAACAGAGGGTTTTGTTGAAGAGTTCGGAAAAGGTCGCGTTCGAAATACCCCGTTGTGTGAATCTGCCATTGTGGGTGCTGGTTTAGGATTAAGCATGAAAGGACACAAGGCCATGGTTGAAATGCAATTCGCAGATTTCGTCACTTGCGGTTTCAATCAAATTGTAAATAACCTTGCGAAGCTTCATTACCGTTGGGCTGAGAATGCAGACGTTGTCGTGCGTATGCCAACAGGCGGAGGCGCTGCAGCAGGACCGTTCCACAGCCAAAGCAACGAGGCTTGGTTCTTTCATACACCCGGATTGAAAATCGCTTATCCAGCTTTTCCTTCCGATGCAAAAGGACTTTTATGTCAGTCTTTTGAAGACCCAAATCCGGTTTTGTTTTTCGAGCATAAAATGCTTTATCGAAGCATTGAAGAAGAAGTCTCTGAGGGATATTTTAGCCTTCCATTTGGAAAAGCGCGTATCGTTTCTTCAGGCGATAGACTAACTTTAGTAACCTACGGACTAGGTGTTCATTGGGGTTTAGAGGTGTTGAAGGAAGAAAAGTATGCGGGTATTGAGCTGATTGACTTAAGAACGTTGGCTCCTTTAGATTACGAGACTGTAATGACTTCAGTAAAGAAAACAGGAAGAGTTGTTGTTCTTCATGAAGATTCGCTAACAGGCGGTATCGGAGGAGAATTGGCGGCTCGCATTACGGAAGAATGCTTCGAATACCTCGACGCTCCCGTAACGCGCTGCGCGAGTTTGGATACTCCTATACCTTTTAATGCAGGTCTTGAAATCAATTTTATGGCCAACAATCGATTGAGAACAACATTGGACAAAGTCCTTTCTTATTAAGTTTTCATGCGCTGATTTTTCGTCTATGAAATAGCGATGCAATAGTCGGAAGTCAATAATATACATTAACGCGGATTGTTAACGTTGAAGTTATTATATTCGTGGCTATGAAAAAAATAGCATTGTTCTTATCTCTTATTTGTGCCTTTCAACTGAATGCGCAAACGTGGCAAGTTGGAAACACAACACTTACTGAAAGTGATTTGGTTACAGGATTAAGCTTGCCATGGGAAATGGTATGGGGTCCAGATGATTTCATTTGGTGCACTACTCGTGTTGGTAAGGTTTTACGCATAGATCCTTCAACAGGAACATACACTTCGGTTTTAGATAAAACTTCAGTAATCCCTTACAGTGGAAGCAGTGAGCCGGGAATGTTGGGAATGGCCTTGCATCCCGATTTTTTGAATAATCCAAAGGTGTACGTGGTATACAACTACACCCAAGGAAACAACGTGAAAGAGCGTTTGTCTATGTTCGATTGGGACGGAACAGCTTTGGTGAACGAAGTTCAATTGATTAATGCGATTGGCGGAAATTCAATTCACAACGGTTCTCGTTTGGTGATTAGCCAAGACCAAAAAATTATCATGTCAACAGGAGATACGGGCGATGGTGGAGTGAGTTCACAAGATTTGAGTTCCTTGAACGGGAAGATTTTGCGTATTAACCTCGATGGAAGTATACCTTCGGATAACCCAGACCCTTCAACATACGTTTGGTCCTTCGGTCACCGCAACTGTCAAGGTTTAGCCGTTGGCCCAACAGGAATTGTTTATGCTTCTGAGCACGGACAAAACAACAGCGATGAATTTAACATTATTGAGCCAGGAAGAAACTACGGCTGGCCAACTGTTCAAGGTGCATGTAACACCACCGCTGAAATTAACTACTGCACTGCGAATAACGTAAAAGAACCGTTGATTGAATGGTCTCCTTGTCGTGCTGTAAACGGTATTGAATACTACAACCACCCTGCAATTCCAGAGTGGAGCAACTGTATTCTTATGGCGGTATTGGGCGGATTGAATAGTTCATACGAGCGTATGACTGTTTTGCATTTGAGTGCCGATGGGCAGTCTGTAACAACTGCTGATGTAAGCGGATCGAACTCCAATTCAGATGCGTTTTTCCAAAGTTTCAACAAACGTCTTCGCGACATTTGTGTGAATCCACACGATGGTTCAGTTTACGTTGCCTTGAATGGATCTCAATACCCAGGCTCTGGTCCGAACACCATTAAGAAATTTCAAAACTTGGTTTGGGCCGGAATTCAAAACGAAGGTATTTCTCAGAACTTAAATGTTTATCCAAACCCGGCTTCAGAAAAAATAACTGTTGAATTCTCTTCGAATCAATTGGGTGGAAATTATTCGGTGTATTCTTTTTCAGGAGCATTGATGGCCGAAGGGAAAATTGCAACATTGAAAAGCGAATTGAATGTTTCTGAATGGTCGAAAGGAAATTACTTCGTGGTATCTGAATCTTCAATTGGAACAACTTCTAAGACGTTTATCGTTCAATAATAAATGAATAATATTTTTATGTTGAAGACAGCAAAGTGGATTTCACTTTGCTGTTTTTTTTTAGTAAGTAATGTTCTTTTTGCTCAAATCGTTCAGAAGAATATTGGATACGAAGTACTTGAAGATTCAGCTTTAGTAACCATTGAAGTTTATGACAGCTACTCGGGATATCCGATAAAGGCAACGGCTCAAGTTGGAACGCGAACATTTCAGTGCAACGAGTTAGGAAGAGTTTCGGTTTATTGTAAATTCAGAAAGTGTGTCGATTTTGTTGCAGAGGGTTATTACGATAGAGGATATTGTTTGAACACCAGAGAAGACATTCAAAAGAATGAAGTGATTCGGCTTGACATGAGTCCCATTTCAAAGCAATTGGAAGCCCTCACTGTTATTGGTTACAACAATAAGCGCAGTAACCTTTCCACTCCGGCGAGTATTGGACTTGTGAAAGTGAATGCGCATTATGGCGATGGCTCTTCGCTGCAAAATGCATTCAACTCCGTAAGCGGAGTGTCATATGATTCGCGTGGATACGGGGGGAGTACACGATTAAATATTCGTGGAAGTTTTTACCGAGCGCCAACCACCATTCGTAATGTGAAGATGTATTGGAAAGGAATAGCTCTTACAAGCGCAGATGGACAATCGCCATTAGAAATTGTAGATCCTTCAAATGTCGCTAACGCAAATATTTTGAAAGGTCCAGGCAGTGGGGTTTGGGGAAATGGAACTGGAGGAGTGGTTTTGTTTACGCCTTATTCATTGAACCAGTCGGTATATGCAAAGGCGCAATTCGAGCACGGAGAATTCGGATATAACAAAACGGTTTATCAAGCCGGAGCAAGTAAGAAAGGGTTCAGTTTAATGGTGAGCCAAGTGAATCAGGAAACCAAGGGTTATCGCGATCAAGAGGCGAACAAAAAAGAACAAACCTTACTCGAGTTTTCTGCCAATACAAAACGTTCGAAGCACTATCTCATGGCCATGCGTTACAAAGGTTATTGGGAATTGCCTGGCGCTATTTCAGCCGCTCAGATAGCTGTGGATCCGCGTCAGGCGAATGCCTTCAGTGATGCTAATAACACTCATGTCGATCGCACGCGAGACATGCTCGGATATTCAGGTGAATATCTTTCGAAAAAGAATTTTTTACTTGAGCTTTCGGCGAATCTCTTTCAAACCGAAAAAATAAATCCCTACGGTACATCAGCTGCTTCAAGCGGATACAAAGACGAGAATGCAAAGGGAAATGGAGAACGAGCGGTCTTGTCGAAATCCTTCGACCTGAACAAGAATGGAAAATTTCCGGTTAAGTTGAAGTCATCACTGGGTCAAGAGTTTCAATTTGAAAATTT
>JBJOON010000017.1:0-18464 GCA_046051235.1 Bacteroidota bacterium | reverse complement strand
TCGGATCCTCGTTAATGAGTAAACCGCTTGGAATCGCGGCACTTCCTCCATCGTTATTCACCCCACCTACAAAAGACCCGTCGGTATCTTGGTCCTTTAGAATACCATAATAATACTTTGTGCCTTGTCTTGCGGTCTGACCTAAGGTAAGCCACGTGTCTAATGCAACAGTGTTTTCTGAATACCTACCTCGAATAAAATCTTTCGCAAAAGACTGTCCGTCTATCGCGTTATTAAAAAACACTTCCGAACTCGAAATTGAAAAAGGATGATCCACATCGCCATAAATGCGCTTCAGTATTGTACCCGGTTTCAAATCAACATAAATTCGGTAAGTAGTAGAACCTTGAGGTATTCCACCGCCTAAGTTGTCTGTGGCATCGTTCGCATCGCTTACGTAGTACTTTTCTATAATCACTTTCTCCAATTGCGCTGAAACGTAATGCACAGCAAAAATTGAAAAGAATATAGTTGTTAAAAATGTCTTCATCTCAATCAATAATTAAAGTTTGTAAGCGAAGCTGACTAAGAAATTCGTTCCATATCTGAATCGGTCAAAGTCTACATAACCATTTGGTAAATCATAGGCTCTGCGAACCGGAGAGTTTAATATATCGCGAACAGTGATACTGGCGCTGTAGTGTTCACCCAATGATTTACTGATCTTGAAATCTAACAAGTGGCGTGGTATTTCATACACATCGGGTCTTCCTTTCACCGCACCAGCAATAACCAATCGTGGACCTTGCAAGTTGTAACTTATGGTGGCTGTTAAGCCCAATGAATCGGCAGTATAAGATAAGATTGAGTTGAACAAATAAGGTGCTTGTCCGAACATAGGACGATACAGCGTATCTATGATTGTATAAACTTTTATACCATCTATTATTTGTAAATCTTTTCGAACGAATTCTGCCTCTGACTTCACCAACGTAAGATTCGCACGAAACTCGAAATTCTTTCCAAGTTGTTTCTTCCCTTCAATCTCAATTCCGCGAACTGTCGATTGCTCAATATTGTCCCAAGTAATACCGGCACCGCCAAATCCCATTTCTATGTGATTACGAAAATCTTTGTAAAATACACTTGCAGAAACATTATCACCATTTCCAAAATAGACTTCACCTCGAAAATCATAATTCGTGATTTCAACAATCTTCAAATCTGAATTTCCATAAATCAAAGTTCTAAATTCATTGTCATAGATTGCTGCATCACTTAATTCTCTGATGCTCGGTCTAGCGAGAGACTTGCTGTAATTCAATCGAAGATTACTCTGTGTTTCCTTCTTTGTTTTCAATTTATAAATCAGACTTCCACTTGGTAATAAATTCCACTGGTCAAGAGACGCCGCATTCACCAAGGCAAATCCACCCACATTCTCTCTTCGAATATCATTTACACCATAACCCAATTCATAAAATGAATCTGCATCTGTAAAAATATCGGTGTGTTCCATTCTTACACCACCAGAAAAACGCAACGATTGATTTATTTCGAAATCAATCAAACCATAAACCGCATCGACATTGCTATTACCAAAACTGTGATTTCGCTCAAAATCAAAATCCATGTAATAGTAATCAAGAGTACCGTTTTGAATAACAAACTTGTCTAGGTTTAAATAATTATTTAAATCTCCATCCAGCAGGGGCTCAACAACACCTTGATTTCCGTTAAACAATCTATATTCATTGTTATCAATCTTTCTATAATTCCGTTGAGTTGCAGCACCGAACTTAAACTTCCTTGCTACTCCTTCTATTTTTGATTTGATAGGTAATTCAAATCCGATTCTTCCATCGAAAATATTCTCGTTTAAGAAGCGGTCATATCTGCGTATTCCTTCGCCTGCAGTTGGTGCAAACTCGTAACCGGTTACAGTATTGTAATCTAAAAATCTCAAGTATTGAGTGGCCTTAAAATCGGGAGCAATACTGCTTCCGTCTGTGTATGATGCATTTACATCTAACTTCAATTTAAGCGAAGGAATATAGTGTTGCGAAGAATACTGATAAATCAATTGCTTGCGCTGCTCATAAAATATATTTTTGAAAATAGCCGCTTCCTGATTGACTAAACCCTGAGGCATTTCTTCAAAACTGGCTACATCATTGTTACCAATGATATTCGGCATGAATAACAAAGAAACCTTATTGTTCTTATTGAGTTTGTAGGCCAAATTGATCAAGGCACTTATCGAATTTGTCTCACGACTTATTATCGCATTGTCTTGTCTTTCGAATAAATAACCCAACGTTTCATCTCCGACACGTTGTGATATTCCATTAGGGTCATAGCGCACCGCAGACCCATACTTAAATCCGAAAATGAAACCCAACTCTTTTCCGAACAATGTTTTTTGATCTCCAACACTGAAGCTCTGTGAGAAATTTATAGGGGCTCTGCGAAACTTCGTATTCCAATTGTTACTGAATCCATTATTGTAATCGGTTCCGTTAGGATTAATTAGATCAAAAGCTTGAGGTTTGTATGTGGAATTGTACTGAGCGCGTGCATTTGCAAAAGCAGTAGGATCATTGAATTGTGCCGGAGATAAAAGTCCCAATTGTACAAGTCCCAATCTGAAGTACGTATCACCTTGCGCTTCACCATCATTCCAACCCTGAATACCTTGCTGCGCGAAATAATCTCCTAAACCTAAGGCTACCATTTGCTGATACGTGGAAGGGTTTAAATTCGGAGTTACAATTCTGTCTGTATCTCTTATTCGAAGACCATTATCAAATCCCAACCAATCGGTACTGCTTCTATCGGAAGAAATAACATTCTGAAAAGTCGTTTGCGCATTGTACCCAAACTGCGATTCAATGTTCACACTTAACTTATCTGGATAATCCTTTGTTTCAACAGATATGTATGCACCCGCCCAATCACCTGGTAAATCGGCACTTTGGGTCTTGGTAATAACAATGTTGTCTACCAAACTAGAAGGGAAAATATCGAGCTTAATGTTATTCGTCAGAGGATCTAATGTTGGAATACGAGAACCATTCAAAGTTGTGCGAACGTAACGGTCACCGATACCACGAACCGTAATTAAACCACCGTTGGTAGAAACCCCAGACACGCGCGCAATCGCATTTACAACATTCGCATCTCCAGTCCTCTTCATCACTTCTGCTGAAATAAAATCCAACGTGGTTGCGGAATTCATTTTCATTTTTTCCATGTAACCGTCATTCGACTTCGTACGTCTCGCAACAACATCCATTCCTGTGATGATATTGGAAGAATTAATTAAGGTGAACTCCTTCGATAAGACAGCGTTATCCTTAAGCTGAATTTTTTCCTCTAACTTCTCGTAACCGACAATGATAAAATTCAACGTGTAGGGCTTATTGTCTGGAAACTTCAACGAAAACGTTCCTTCGAAATCGGTTTGTGCAATAATCGACTCGTTCTCTATTGCTCGCACGATTACTCCAAACATAGATTCACCTTTCTCATCGGTCACCTTTCCGCGCAAAGTTCCTTGGGCAGAAATGGTTTGAGAAACAATCAAAAGAAAAAATACTGCGAAGAAGTTTTTCATGACAACAACTTTCTAATTTTATTTCTTAACGAATTTCACAGAATGAATCTGACCCTGTCTTTCAAGCATAACTGTGTAAAATCCACTAGGAAGATTCGTTGTGTCTATCGTGCGCTTTGAACTCCAATAAACTTCATTCAAAACAACACGTCCAGTAACATCCATCAATCTCATTGATACTTTGTCTACTTGATTGTTTGACTGAACTATTGTCAATTGATTGTCGCAAGGATTTGGATAGGCAGAAAAATCGACATCAGAAACAACACCGTTCGCCTCAACCAAATCAATTACTGGAGGAAGAGAAGAGTATATCAATGTTGAATCAACAAACTCTCCAGCTAATGCTGAATCTGCAACAAAAATTTGGCTCTCTCCTGCAACAGGAGTAGAAAGCTGTAAGTTCAATCTGAAACTGAAAATACCATCTGTTGTGAATTGTCCTAACAAAACGTGATTGCTTGGAGTAACTCCCTCCATTCCGCCCAATGCAGCAATTGCAGCGCCATTTGTGGTGAAGTCGTTTCCAACTGTTTGATCGAAAATATCCAACTCCGTAGTAATTCCCAATACGTTCGGAAGAATTGGCGCACCAGGCATTAAACCGTCCACTCCATCAATTCCTGTAATTGGCAATCCTGCCAATGCATCGTTGTTCGCCAAAATACCTTGATTGTTTCCAATGGTTCCGTCGGTATCTTCTGTTTTTAAAACCCCGCACAAACCGTTTGCAACACCACCAATGGTGAAGTAAGAATCGATTAAGGTTGTATTCTTTTTCGTGTTGTTTACGCTCGTACCTTGGTAGACTTTGAAACCATAATTCGGATCGTTATAAAACGCCGTAGTCGTATTCACATTCATGGTGTGCTGCGGAGATCCAAACAATTGAATAACCTTGTAGCCCGGCAATAAATTGGCATAAACTCTATACGTAACAGAACCTACGTGCAGCGGATACATTGCACCATTGTCACCAGCATCCGTGCTGTCAGCAGCATCTGAAACGTAGTACTTTTCAACCACAATTCCTTCTAAACCAACTTGTGAAAATGCCAATGTTGAGGTAAGAAGTGCCGAAATAAAGAGTAATCCTTTTTTCATTTGATTTATTTTTTCTTTGATTTATTTTTTTTAGTGTTTGAATTGAATATCAATTGCGGATGCGTCCATTCACCTTCTTCTGTAATTGGATTGCGAGCCACATACTTCTGGGAGCTGCCATTCGGTGCTCCAATGAGCAAATTCAATTCAAATGATAATTCACCCACTGTGGTAAGCTGAGCAATAAGCACACAGTTCGTTGACAATGAATCGGCACCTACAGCGCCCTTTCCTAAAGCGGCCCATGCGCCGTTATCAGTGAAAATTCTTTTTTCAGAAGTAGTGGTTCCGATAACCTTCGATAAGAAATCCATTTGAAAGAAAGTTGGAACAGGCAACACGGCAGAACGCTTCATACCGTCTATTTCATAAAGTGGAACAGACTTCTTCTTGCCTTTGAAATAGCCTTTTTCAAAACCAATAAACTTATCACTTATGGTATCGTCGTATTCTTTCAATATGCCCAGATGCCCCTCAGCGCATGCGCCAGCAGAGAGCCAAGAATCTAAAAGGGCGATGTTCTTTTTGTATGTGCGTTCTGGAATAATGTTCGGATGCGTATTTCCGTTTTCCAAATGGTTGTAGAAATTTTCAGTTGACTCAATCACCAATGGATGTTGTGGAGAACCATAAGCAGCTTGAAAGCGAAATCCCGGTTTTAAGTCAACGTAAATTCTGTACGTCACACTTCCTTCCGGAAGATCTCCACTGTATAATTTTCCTGCGTTATCTGCTTTGGTTGAGACATAAAATTTCTCCACAACAATTCCTTCCAAGCCGTCTTGAGAGAAACCTCTAAAACCCAATAAAACAGCAATAATTACTGCAGGAAATTTTAATGTCTTCATTACCTAAAAATCTTCTGCAAGAATATGAATGCAAAGAAAAAATCATATTAATCGAATATTACGAATTGCTCAATCTATTCGCGCTTGTGTAAGGAAATTGTTAAATGAGAGCAGCCCCTCGAAAGGCGCTGCTCAAGAAATAATAACCAAGTTATACCTTTACAATTGTCTTATTGATTTGTCCAATTCGAAGAACATAATAACCAGCAGGCCAATCAGAGATATCAAGCGTTGTAACTGATCCCATTGGGTTGAATGTGGTTATCAGTGTACCAACCGCATTGTAAATATGAATAGTCTCCAAGTCATTTCCTTGGCTCGCTATTGTCAATACATTTTGAACTGGATTTGGGAACACATTAAAGTCAAATGCACTTAATTCCTCAACGCTCACATCACTCGTACTCGGATTGCAATCGTCGTCAATTCCGTTTTCCCATATTTCCGTGGCACCCGGATTTACTTGCACATTGGTATCGTCACAGTCCGTGTCGTTTGTTACGAAAGGGTTACCTGGATCAGAACAAAAACTTTGACTGTTGTTTATATCACCGTAAGTATCACCGTCTGCATCTGCGTAATAACTTAAGAACACCAGCCCGTTATCAATGGCTCCATCGCAATCGTCATCGCTTCCATTACAGAATTCAGCCGACCCCGGATAAACACCGAATGCATTATCGTTGCAATCGCCACCATTGAGCACATAACCGTTCGGTTGCTCGCAAGAAAATACTACAACAGTAGTAATACCGAATGTATCTCCATCATTGTCGAAGTAGTAGTTCGAAAAATCCAAACCGTCATCAACAAGATTGTTACAATTGTCGTCAACATCATTACACACTTCCAACATTCCATCGTAAACCGAAGCATTCACGTCATTGCAATCTCCAGCAGAGGTAATGTATCCTAACGGTTGAACGCAAGTGCTAATCAAAGTTGAAGCATTTCCATACCCATCCATGTCCATGTCTGCGTAGAAATTTTGATTTGGCAAAACCGTTACTTGCAATGTGTCTGTATCTGAACAACCGAAAGCATTGGTTCCTGTAACAGTTATTTCCTCTGATATAAATAGTAATGTTCCGTATGTATTTGAGACTCCATTGCTCCAAACATAATCATCTGCTCCTGTTGCGCTAAACTCTACATAGATACCTGCACAAACCGTAACATCTTCACCTGCGAATACTGTTGGAAGCATGTTCACCTGAACATTCCATTCTTCAGAGGACTCGCATCCAAATTCATTCACTCCCACAACAGTGTATGTCGCTGACGTTTCAGGAGTCAGAGTAGAACCATTTCCTAGAATACCGTTCCAAAAAATACTATCAGCACCTTGTGCTTGCAACTGAATTTCACTTCCGAAACAAACCGCTAGATCAGCTGGAACAGTCAGTTCTGGCAATGCATAAATTGTAACTTCAATGTCATTGTATGAATGGCTACATTGAAACTGACTGTTCGTTACTTCCAGATGATAAACACCCGACTCAGTAACATTCAATGAGTTTTGATTCATCATTCCAATTGCTTGTTCGTCTTTGTACCATTGTGAAGTCACATTTGCTGAAGTTGTAGCCGTTAACTCAATAGCCTCTCCTTGACAAGCCGTTGTTGTTGTAGGTGCTACAACTGAAGCTGAAAGGGAAGCACAAGTATTCGCAGCAAAAATCGATAACGTGCTACTCACTTCATTCGCCAAAATAACAATGGCTTGTCCGTTTGGAGAATCCTCCGCCGAGATGAAAATTATTCCTTCAGCACCCAAATCCGGGCCACTTCCCGCAAGCGTTCTGTTGTTCACATAAGTCACGAAAACAGGTGCATTTGGATTTTCAACATTGAAAACCATACATCCACCCACGCGTTCTAATGCAATGAATGCGTAGTGTACTCCATCGATTTCAGCAACCGTTACTCCTTCCGGCTCTGGGCCTTTATCATCACTTCTATTCTTAGAAACAGCAGCTCCTGTTGTATTCGACGCATTGAAGAATGCCGCAGTTAATGGAGAGTTTGCAGTAATTTTTTCAAATAAATCTTTCGAATCGAAAACCAATTCATTTGTCTCCGCATTACGAATGGTGAACGATCGAGAACCTAAAACATGCAGCTCATCGTAATCCCCGTCACCGTCTGTATCACCTGAATATTTCAATGCACTCAAGCGGCCTAAAAATCTATTGTTTCTTAAAATAGCTGCATCCGGAAAACTTGATGCATCTAGGCTATTGAAAACACTCGATGAAATTCTATTCGCATCAATCACAGAACCAAATTCACGAGAATCGCCTTCATTGGCCATAAACACATATCCGTTTCCGCCAATGGTTGAATAAGAAATGGCATCAGGCATGTATGCACCTTTGATAGGCAAATCTGATGTATTCAAAATTGCACCGCTTTGGTCCGACGCGTCTAAAGAATTTCCTGAACCAGTTGAATAATCTGCATATCCAAGAGGACGAATAGATGTGATGGTATTCGTCAATAAATCAACTACTAACATTGCATTGTTCTCTTGCAATGTTATGTATGCTTTGGTGTTGTCGTCTGAAACAGCCACATATTCGGGTTCTAAATCTTGCGCAACAGTTGCAGATGTGGAGAATATTCTTATGCCCTGAGCACGAAAAGCAATTTCTTGTCCATTGAATTGTGTCAAAGAAATTTGCGTTGCATTCGCGCTTGTCAAGTTTGCAATTCCTCCGCTAATATCTACAACCGTTATAGAACCTTCTGGATCTAGAGAATAGGTTGAATTCGGCTCTCCTTCATTCGCTGTTATCACTTTCGTGTAATCCTTTGAGAACGTAATCATATCTGGCATTGCACCAGCCGGCACCTCGTTCAAGAAAACACCGTTGGTATCAAAAAAGACAATCTTACCATTTGATTGTGCATTTACATTTTCAATGGCAACAGCAACAATTCCGTTGTGCACTGCAATGGAATTAATATTTCCATAAGGAGCCATGGCAATTGACGATAATAACACTGGAGCAGTTGGATTTGAGAAATCAACAATGTCCATTTTCCCAGCAATACTGTTCGCAATAAATAAGCGTTGACTTTGAACATCGTGCGCGACAATCTCTGCAGAGTTCACTCCACTTGCGCCGTTTGAAAAACTCGAAAGCAAGGTTAAGTTTAACTCGTTTGAAGAAGTAATGTTCTCTTGTTCGTTGTCCTTGATAAATATAATTCTGTAGTTATTCGTTGCATGAACAATTCCGTTATTTGTTGAAGCTATTTTCACAATTACTCGCTCTGCATTTTCAATAATCGCATCATCAACAATAGAAATCGAATGATTAATTACACCGTTTGTCAAAGGCTCAATGGTCAATGAGTTCGTCCATGTATAGTCCGTTCCTTCTGTTGCATTTGAATAAACAGAAAGTGAAAATTGAACTTGAATCGGAAGTGCATTTGCGTTTACAACAGTTACCGGAATAGTTACTGTTCCAGCGTTTTCGTTTACTTGAATGAAATTAGAAGCCGTCGCAATACTCACTTCCGCTTGCGGACAACCGACATTTACCAATCCATCACAGTTATCATCAATCAAATTCAAACAATTCTCAGATGCTCCCGGAGAGATAGCAGCAACGTTGTCGTTGCAATCTGTGCTTGAAAGAACATATCCCGCCGTTGCCGTGCAACTGACAATAGAAGTCGTTGATACACCGTATCCGTCGCCGTCTTGATCGAGGTAGTATGTTTGTCCGTAAGTGCACGAATTATCACTTGTCGTTGCTGTGCTGTTGTAGTTGCAAGCAAGAGCGTCAATGCAACCTGTAACAGGATTAACGGGTTGTATAGAGGTATTTGGTGAACCCACATTCAGTGAAGCATCTGCGCTATTTACTGTAACCTGACTTTGAATTGTTCCTAATGCGCTTAACAATCCAACGTTTGAAGCTCCCACATACATGGGATCAAAATTTCCTAAACTAGTATATCCCCAATAAAACGAAGTGCCAGCTGTGGCAGCGCCAAAACTCACTCGCCAAACTTCTGTTCCACTCGCGTCAAAAACTATCACGCCATCTCCACCGGAAGAAAGACCAATGCCGGCACCTGTATAAGTTCCTACTTGCACTCCTGAAGCTAATCCCCAAAATGTCCTGAACGTTGTTGGATAAGATACGCTTGCGTTTTCACAAAATATCACTCGCTCGTTCGGAGCAATGGATGTTACGCCGTTAAGCACAAGTGACGCCGCTAATGAGAATGAACCATCATCCACTTTCCATCCTGTTATATCCACTGCAGTCGTCCCGAAATTCGTCAATTCGAACCAATCCGATGTGCCGCCGCTCGACATCACTTCAGTGATACGAACTTGGGATTGAACAGATAAAGAGCATACTAATAAAAGTAACTCCAATAAAGACTTTTTCATGTGAATGATTTTTATGCAAATCACTACACACCTTGCTATTAAGAAATTAACTGAAAATAAACGTTACGTCAATTACAACCGACTGCTTGTTAATTCAATGTTCTGTATGAAAATCCTGCGTTATAAAAATGTGCGCGCAACGTTAGGAAAGAAAATACCCCCGCCGTGACTCGAACACGGATTAGCTGTTTAGGAAACGGCCGTTTTATCCTGTTAAACTACGGGGGCATAAATGCAAATCTCGGTATAATTCGCATGTAGAACACATTTGATGTTATTTTTGAATTATGAAACAATTTGCACTCTTTCTAATTGCCCTTTGTACGATTGCTATTTCTTCTTGTCGCAAAGACTTCGAAACAAAATGCAAATCATACACTCGCGTGACCGTAACCAACTTGGTGGGGGCTGAACAATTCCATTTAGATAGCACATACACCAACGCAGCGGGAGAAGACTATCGCGCTTATATGCTGAAGTACTATCTTTCACACATGGCGCTTGTGAACGAAAACGGAGATCGTGTTGAATTGTATGCGCATGAACTTATTGATCAATCGGTACCTTCTTCGTTGGAGCTCGGAGATGTTGAAATTCCCGATGGACACTACACTTCAATAGAATTCAATTTAGGTGTCGACTCACTTCACAATCATTCGGGAGACCAAGCAGGAGATTTAGATCCAATGTATGGAATGATTTGGACCTGGAATACCGGTTACATTTTCTTCAAGCACGAAGGGTATTTCACCTCAAGTACTTCCGGAACTGAACAGCCGCTGATCTATCACTACGGGACAGATCGGGCATTGACACCAATTTCAATACCCTTGGAACTTCACGCAGACCGAAACTCATCTGTGATTAATCTTCATTTCGATTTGAATAAACTTTATAGTAATCCGAATACAATAGCCTTCACAGGAAACAACAATCACCAAAGTCTATCTGCTGGAGATATTCCTTGGATGAATGCGCTTCGCGCCAATTTTTCAAACGCATTT
The DNA here is from genome assembly GCA_046051235.1 of Bacteroidota bacterium. GTDB lineage: Bacteria > Bacteroidota > Bacteroidia > Flavobacteriales_D > Sanyastnellaceae > CAIZGX01. Next base: position 7,535 of record JBJOON010000017.1, on the reverse strand, counting down.
TCGGGTAGCGCATTCGTGTTCTTACAAGAATGAAAAAGTTAATTGTTGCAATAGTTTTTGTTTTTCCTCTTCTCTTTGTTGCTTGCGACAAATGTGAAGACGAGACTCCTACTGCAACACCCTATAACCTTGTCATTCCAGAAGGACTTCCACCTATGAACATTCCTTCCACCAATCCACTTACGGTTGAAGGAGTAGACCTTGGGAAGCGTTTGTTCTATGACCCTATTTTATCTGGAAACAATACACAGAGTTGTGCCAGTTGTCATTTACAAGAATACGGATTTACAGATCCCAATCAGTTTAGCACAGGCATAGATGGCATTCAAGGAGAACGAAATGCCATGCCTCTTATAAACTTAGGGTGGCAAACGAAATTCTTCTGGGACGGCGGTGCAAACGGAATGGAAAGTCAAGTTATGGGTCCCATTACTAACCCCATTGAAATGCATGAAACATTGGCGAATGCCGTTGCTAAATTGAATGGACATGCGGAATATCCCGAACTATTCAAAGCAGCATTTGGTAGTTCCCAAGTGACTTCTCAAAACATCATGCGTGCCATTGCTCAATTCGAGCGGACACTCATTTCAGGAAATTCAAAATACGATCAATACATGCGCGGAGAAGTTCTACTAAGCGCTCAAGAATTGAATGGAAAAGCGCTTTTCGAAGATATGGACAAGGGCGACTGCTCACACTGCCACACGATGGGATCAACTTTCAGCGACTTCGAATTTCGCAACACTGGACTGGATAGCATTTCTGTTGATGAAGGTCGATTCCGCATCACCCTTAACGAAAGTGATAAAGGAAAATTCAAAACACCTTCACTTCGAAATGTTGAATTGACTGGACCCTACATGCACGATGGTAGATTTCAAACTTTATTGGAATGCGTTCAGCATTACAACACTGGATTCCACTACAGCGCGAACCTCGATCCGAATTTATTTTTCGCAGTAAAAGGAAGAATGACTCAGCAGGAAATGGAAGATATCGTTGCCTTTTTGAAAACGCTAACAGACATGGAGTTTGTGAATAATCCGGCGTTTCATTAATTCATCACCCTCCCCAATTCTCTCGGTCTAAACTTCGATATTGAATAGCTTCGGATATATGCTCGCTTAGAATTTTTTCTGACGCTGCTAAATCGGCAATCGTGCGAGCAACTTTTAAAATGCGTTCGTAAGCACGAGCCGAAAGTTGAAGCTTATTCATTGCCAACTTCAACAACTCGGAACTGGCTTCGTCTAAGGCGCAATGCGCCTTCAACTCCTGCGTGTTCATCTGTGCATTGTAATTCGTTTTACTCTCTCTGAATCGCTCAGACTGCAACTCTCTTGCGCGCGTAACACGCTCGCGAATACACACACTGCGCTCACCCGCACGCTGCTCATGCAAGCGCGCAAACGGAACTGGCGTCACTTCAACATGCAAATCAATGCGATCCAATAACGGTCCACTCACCTTGCTCAAATAACGCTGCACAACACCGGATCCACAGGTGCATTCTTTCTCAGGATGATTGAAATATCCGCATGGACAGGGGTTCATTGAAGCCACCAACATAAAGCTCGCGGGATATTCAACACTGAACTTACTGCGCGAAATAGTGACGTTTCGATCTTCCAAGGGTTGACGCATAACTTCCAATACTGTGCGCTTAAATTCGGGCAATTCATCCAAGAACAAAACACCGTTGTGTGCCAATGAAATTTCTCCCGGTTGAGGATAAGATCCGCCGCCTACGAGCGCGATGTCAGAGATTGTATGGTGAGGACTTCTGAACGGACGATTCACAATTAACGCATCGTGTTTTTTCAATCTTCCAGCTACGCTGTGAATCTTCGTGGTCTCCAATGCTTCGTCTAAAGACAAGGGCGGAAGTATCGATGGAAGACGCTTCGCTAACATCGTCTTTCCCGCGCCGGGCGGACCAATGAGAATGAGGTTATGTCCGCCTGAAGCTGCAATCTCGAACGCACGCTTAATGTTTTCCTGTCCCTTCACATCGGTGAAATCCAACGCAAAATGTTGCGTCTGCAACGACTGGAATTTTTCTTTTTCAAATGGAAAATCTTCCAACTTTCCTTCACCCTTGAAAAAATTCACGACGTCTAAAATGCACGATGCGCCATAAATTTTCAATCCATCAACCACTGCACATTCAGACGCATTTTCTATGGGCACAATAATGCCTTCAAAGCCATCGCGCTTGGCTTGAATGGCCATGGGTAGAACACCTTTAATCGGACGAATACTTCCATCCAACGAAAGCTCTCCCATGATGATGTATTTCGAAAGTTCTTCGCTCGGAATTTGTTCTGTAGCCGCTAAAAGACCGAGTGCAAGAGGCAAGTCATAAGCCGTTCCCTCTTTCCGAATATCGGCAGGAGCCATATTAATGGTGTAATTCCGAATGGGGTTCTTCATTCCTGAATTCGTGAAAGCCGCACGAATGCGCTGTTGCGCTTCCTTTACAGAGGTGTCTGGAAGTCCAACCATGTTCACCAACGTGCCTTTGTCGGCATGAACTTCAATCGTAATGAGGTAGGCATTCACGCCGTAAACAGCGCTGCCAAATGTTTTTGCAAGCATAAATTTTTCTTGCAAATGACTTTTCAATAAAACGAAAAAGCAAGAAAGTCATATGGCATAACCTTCTTACTTCTCTTTCTGAAACCCTCTTCAATCAAGCGTTTCAGCGTATTCTATGTTGAAATAACTACCTTAAGACTTCTTCACAAACTTCGTCAAAATCACAATTTGTTGTCCGTCTATTTTGCCTTCAATCTGCTCCACATTGTCATGAACCAAACGAATATTTCTTACAGCAACACCGACGTTTGCTTTTACTTGCGATCCTTTTACTTCCAATGTTTTAATCAGTGTAACGGTATCTCCATTTTGTAAAATGGCTCCGTTCGAATCTTTGTGAAACTCCACTTCTCCAGAATCTTCTTCGTCTCCTGCTGCGCGCGCCCACGTGAGTTGATCTTCTTCCAAATACATCATATCAAGTGCATCAGCTGCCCATGAATTCGTTTTCAAACGATTCAGCATTCTCCATGAAACGACTTTCACAGCAGGAACTTCACTCCACATACTTGTATTTAAGCACGCCCAATGATTGGCATCCAACGCCACGCGTTTTTCTAACTGAGCTTTACACACTTCACAAAGTAAAATGCTTTCGTCTTCATTTCCGTCTGAATGCGGAGGAATTTCGTACACCGATAAGTTTTCTTTCGCCTCGCACAATTCGCAACTTCCGTTACTACGCGCATTTAACTTTTGTTCTGTAGTCATTTCTTTAATTAGTCAATATTTTTTTCAATGAAGTCAATAAAACTGTGAATGACTTTGATGTGAATCTCTTGAATACGATCGGCGTATCCCATCCATGGAACACGCACTTCGAAATCGCACAGCGGAGCCAGTTTACCGCCGTCTTTTCCTGTCAAGGCTATAACTTTCATTCCCTTCGCTCTCGCTGCTTCAGCGGCCTTAATCACATTCGCAGAGTTACCGCTGGTTGAAATGGCCAACAAGACATCGCCTTCGTTTCCAATGGCTTCCACCATACGCGAAAAAACGAAATCGTATCCGTAATCATTTCCTACACACGACATGTGCGAAGGATCTGAAATGCTCATGGCTGCAATAGCCGGACGATTGTCGCGGTATCTTCCTGAAAGTTCTTCAGCGAAATGCATGGCATCGCACATGCTTCCACCGTTTCCGCATGATATGATTTTCTTACCCAACTTTAACTGGGAAGACATGCACTGTGCGCTATTGTTTACGGAAGTTAAAAAATCAGGCGAAGCCAACAATTGCGAAAGCAACTGATGCGCTTCTTCGAAATGGTTCTGAACGATCATGCTGCGAATTTACAGCAATCATTGCATAGGTATGTATTTGAAATCGCGAATAACCACTTCGTGCTGCAATCCGTTGTTCGGACCAATGTTAGAATATGGCAAGGTCCAAAAATTCATTCTGCAATTGGTGGTTGCACCCGGAGCAGGAATAACAATGGGTTGAGAAGTTTGATTACCTTCTTGCTTAACACGTGGAGGATTGTTCAAATTGAACGACCACGTAGCAATAGGTGTCGCGTTTTCATAATCTTCACCCGCAAAACTGTACCAAGTGATCAGTGTGTCGGTCCAATTAAACATATGCGTTGTAACACCCTTTAAAACGTCTGGATCAATAAAACGTTCGCGTGTTCTCTCCGGATAAAATGCTCCGAAGCTCACAGGCTGCACAGAAAATGTTGTTGGCTCTTCCGAAGTAGCATCTCCCCACTTAGAAAATTCGATATCTACTTCGCTGTTTCCCTGGGTTAACAGGGTGTTGTTGTCCCAAGTGAACAATCCGAAAACAACGTTCTCCGAAAACGACATTGGATCGGCTTGAATGGTAAAAATGTAAGTTCCGTATCCCAAATTGTCTTGTCCAACTACTTCCGATGAATACCACGTATCTCCGTGCTTGGCAATGGTTAAGTGCAAGTATCCGTTTTCATCTACCCATACGTCGTCGTAAAGGCGAGAGAAGTTGTTTGGTCCAGGACCAACAGGCGTATTGCTGTATTTAATGTCCCACTTGCGTCCAGCGAAGTCTACCACATCGCCCTGACGACCCAATACATCTTCCGGATTAGACTGCTTACACGTAATCAACGTAATTGAAGCAAGCACTAAAAACAACAAATATCTTTTCATCTTATTCAACAATTAATCTCTTAGTTAACGAACCCACGTGAAACTGAAAAGCTCCCGGTTCGAAAATCGGCTGAGCATCTTTTCCAATGAATTTCAAATCTTCTTTCGAAATAGAAAACTCAACGGTGCGCTTCTGCTTCGGTGCCAGTTCAATTTTTTGAAAAGCTTTTAATTTTTTTACGGAAGGCGTAATGGATGCTACTTCATCGGTTGCAAAAACCAACACACTTTCCTTCACCGAACGTTCGCTCGGGTTCACAACATCTACACGCACAAGAATCTCTCCACCCATAGCTTCGCTCTCGTATGACACTTGAAGATTCTCATATTGCACATTCGAATACGACAATCCGTAACCAAATTCCCATTGTGGTTGGAACGCTTTGTTGCCAAAGTCTTTGTCGAACGTTTCGGTGTATTTATGATCGTAGGTTGAGGTTCCGACTTGGAATTTCGGATAAGTGAATGGAAGCTTTCCACTTGGATTTACATCGCCGAAAAGAATATTCGCCAATGCATCTCCTCCGAAATCGCCAGGCTGATAAGCCATCACAACCGCTGAACATCCGTCAACGATATCGCGAACAATGCGTGGTCTATTTTCAACCAGCACCAACACAACAGGTTTTAATGTAGACTGAAGCATCTTTACATACTCTTGCTGCGCCTTTGGAAGTTCTAGATCGTAAATGTTTCCAGGTAATTCAGTGCTTGGCAATTCACTCACACACACAACAATCACATCGGCGTTTGCGGCCATTTCCAACGGATTTCCATTCATTTTATTCATGGTCTCTAAACCACAAACTTCACTGAACGTAACATTCTTATTCTTGCTTAGTAGTGCTTCATAAATTGTATTCTTCGAAACATCATCGTATTGCGCATCTGTTCCTTGCCATGTGCGTGTCCATGCGCCATTCAACAAGGTCATTGAATTTGCTGCTGGTCCAGTCACAAAAATCTTCGCGTCTTTCTTCAATGGAAGAATATTGTTCTTGTTTTCAAGAAGCGTAATACTCTCTTCTGCAGCGTGCAATGCGGCAGCTTTATGTTTTGCTGAAGCAAATTCAGGAAACGCTGCAAGGCTCGGCGGCATTGCATTTTGGAACAACCCCAATTTTTCTTTCGTCTCTAAAATTCTTCTAACACTCACATTCAATCGCTCTTCAGAAATTCTTCCTTCCTTCACCAATTCAATTAAATATTTGGTGAAGTCGTAGTCATTTGGAACCATGCACATATCAATTCCAGCCATCACAGCCAAATAGGTTGCCTCTTTCAAATCGACTGCAACGCGGTGGTTCTTCACCAACTTAATCACGTCTTCCCAATCGGTAACCGCGAGTCCCTTAAAGCCCATCTCTGTGCGCAACAAATCAATTAAGATTTTCGGATTAGCGTGCACTGGAATGCCGTTGATCTCGCCGCTGTTTATCATCACAGTTAATGCACCCGCATCAATCGCCGCTTGAAAAGACGGACGATAAATTTCACGCAATTCAATGTCTGAAATAATTGCTGGGGTGCGGTCGAATCCGGTGCGAGTTCCGCTGTAACCCAAGAAATGCTTCATACATGCAGCAACGTGAACGTTGTCTACAGAAGATCCGTTTCCACCTTGATATCCACGAACAAGTGCGCTACCAAAAACACTGCACACATAAGGATCTTCACCGAACGTTTCGAAAAATCGCGACCAATTCTTGTTTCTCCCTACATCCAATACTGGAGAGAAATTCCATGGAATACCTGCAGCGCGTGTTTCGTAAGCCGTGATTCTTCCTCCCTCTTCCGTTAGACTCGGATTGAACGTTGCGGCCTGCGCCAACTGCTGCGGAAACAACGTTGAACCCGTTACATAATTTGCTCCGTGAATGGCATCTATTCCATAAAGAATCGGAACCTTCAATCGTGTTTCTGTCGTTGCTACTTTCTGAATGCCGCCAATGATTTCATGCCACTGCTCACGCGGATAGGCGTGTCCTCCGCAATTCAATATAGAACCAACATGATAATCAACCAATGCTTGGTGAAGTTTTGTTGCATTCAAACGATGCGGTTCTGAAAGCTTGTACACCTCCCCTTCACAAACAACATCAATATTCAGCTGCGTCATTTGTCCTACCTTTTCTTCAATGGACATTGAAGAAAGAAGCAGATCTACATTTGAAACTTTTTTCGGATTAAGAATATCTTTCTGCGAAGAACACGAAACATTCATTGCAACAAGTGCAAGCATTAAAACCGATTGAAAAATATTTTTTGAATTCATCATTATTCAAATGTGTTTACTGGAATTTCAACTTTCAACTTACCCCACAAGGAAGGATTCAAATTGAAGTTTTCATTGTTAACCGAATTCCAACGTTTTTGGAAATCGCGTGTATCCTGACTTGTAGACTGGTCTATAGCAAAATCAATGTTGTAGATTGAGTTGTTTTTCCAAGGTGCAACACCCAATTCGCTCCAAGGAATAACACATTCGAAAACATATTTATTTTGAAGAGGCTTCACTGAAATTTGCGCTTGAATATTCTTCTCACGCGACCAGTCGTAGACGTCGAAATTTCCTCCCATCTTTATTCCAATGTGACGATCTCCTTCGTAGAACATCATGCGCTTATCGCTAATTCCAGTTTCTGAAGAGAAGGCAATTTCAATAGCATCGCCATTCCAAATGTCTCTTCCGTTTTGCATATTTCTGCAAGGAGAAACATCCTCAATTTCACCACCGATATACAATTCTTTTTCGTTCCAATTTAAGTAGATAACTGAACCATCCATGTTCGCTTTTGC
>JBJOON010000016.1:0-19493 GCA_046051235.1 Bacteroidota bacterium | reverse complement strand
TGGCATGGTTGCTACTATTGAGCAGCAACCCAACTCGTTGCTAGACAGCAAAGAAATATCGCTACGCGATTTCATTCACTTGGAACTGTGCTTCGAAATAGATTCAGCATACAATCAGTTTGGAGAAAAATGGAAAACATTAGGCGCATTTGCAGGAGATGTAAAACCCTATTTTGAAAAGCAAAAAGTGTCTGACGTAGATCTTGTTCAGCGTGTTTGGCAAGAAGCTTTTGAATGGACATATTACGACACGGTGTTGTTTGGTCTTCAACAAAGAATAAAAAAACCGAATGAACATTCGGTAAAAACATTTCAAGCTGTTTTCTGCATAGACGACAGAGAAGGTTCGATTCGCAGATACCTCGAACTGTTAGATCCCCAATGCGAAACGCTTGGAATGCCCGGATTCTTTGGTGTTGAATTCTATTTTCAGCCGCAAGGCGGAAAATTTCATGAAAAGGTTTGTCCGGCCCCAGTTACTCCGAAACATCTGATTCGAGAAGAGGATGCTTCGCGAAAATCAAACAAGGAAGTTCAATTCAACAAAAATTCACATTATAACATTACAGGATGGGCACTTTCCATTGTATACGGATTCTGGTCTGCGGTGAAACTCATGTCGAACATTTTCCGACCTGGAATTTCTCCGGCAACATCGCTTTCTTTCCGTCACATGGAAAAGGAATCGACCCTCACCGTTGAGCACAAACACGAACACGATGTTGATCTTCAAGTTGGCTTCACCATTGAAGAAATGGCGAATCGTGTTGAAGCTTCTCTTCGTTCAATTGGTCTGGTGAAAAACTTCGCTTCCATTATATGTGGTGCATGTTCAGGTAGAGCAGGATCTGCCAATGCAAGGGTATTCGCAACTATGGCGAATAACCCAAAGGTTCGTCGTGTGCTGCAAGAAAGAGGAATTGATATTCCTCCATACACTCAGTTTATTGGTGGGCTAAGGGATACTACCCGCGACCAAACCGTGTTCTACGACGGAGAAAATCTTTCAGAAGAAAACAAAAAGCTACATCAGAAAAACAAGTGGACCTTCAGATACGCGTCTGACTTGAATGCCAAGGAACGCTCTAGAAGATTCGACACTGTCAAAACAACGCTCACTCCGTGGCAGATTCACAAACGTGTAATGCGCAGATCCGTTTCTATTTTCGAACCCCGTCCGGAGTTAAATCACGCAACCAATGCACTGTGCATTGTAGGAACGAGAGAACTTACGAAGCACTTGTTCCTAGATAGACGCTCGTTCTTAAATTCTTATGACGCTTCCATTGATCCTGATGGAAAATACTTATTTGGAATTTTAAAAGCGGCGGCCCCAGTATGTGGTGGTATTAATTTGGAATACTACTTCTCACGCACCGACAATTACAAATTGGGAGCAGGGACTAAACTTCCTCATAACGTCATGGGACTAATTGGCGTTGCGAATGGTGTTGATGGAGATCTTCGTCCAGGACTGCCCAGTCAGATGATTGAAGTGCACGACCCCGTGCGTTTATTGTTAGTGGTAGAACAAGTACCAAATGTTATTTTGAAGACCATACAAAGCGACGCTAACACATACGAGTGGTTTAAAAACGAATGGGTGCATTTAGTAAGCGTAAATCCAGAAACAGCGGAAATACAGGTCTTCCAAAACGAGACTTTCGTAACCTATACCCCGAGCACTACTTCTCTTCCAGAAGCGTCAAGCATGGAAAGATTGGTTGAAGCTCACACAGACAACATTCCTGTTCACCTTCTAAATCATGCTTATGAAAACTGAATTGGAATTCTACATGCAGTTCTTCCTTTGGTTGCCGTTGGCGAGTTATATCCTTAGTTTAATTCCAGGCAAACACCACGAAAAAACCATTTCATGGGGAACATTTACTTCTGTGCTTTTACACCTCACATTCGCTATTGTCTTTGTAGTGGTATGGGGAATAGATGGTTTCGAAATTCTATCGCATCGCGAATGGGTTCTATACCAAACAGACGGTTATATGTTTTATATCGATTTCTTCTTCGATAGCACCACCGCAACGTTTCTCATCATGGGATCTTTTCTCACTTCACTTGTTACCGTTTATAGTCGCTATTATTTGCACAGAGAAAGTGGTTACAAACGCTTCTTCAATACGTTGCTTCTTTTCTTCTTTGGTTACAACCTCGTAATCTTCTCGGGAAATTTAGAAACGCTATTCACGGGTTGGGAAGTACTTGGAATTTCTTCCTTCTTGCTCATTGCATTTTATCGCGACAGATATCTTCCCGTAAAAAATGCACTGAAAGTATTCTCCATTTATCGTCTTGGCGATATCGGAATTATTCTTGCCATGTGGTTAAGTCATCACATGTTTCATGAAAATACAGCCTTTATCGATTGGTCTTCCGAACACTTGCAAAATCTGCTTCACGAACACGAAGGGACAGCAATTATTCTATCCGTATTCTTGGTCATTGCTGCGGCGGCAAAATCTGCTCAACTTCCTTTCAGTTCTTGGTTACCCAGAGCAATGGAAGGTCCAACACCTTCGAGTGCAATCTTCTACGGATCCCTTTCGGTACATATGGGTGCATTCATTCTTTTGAGAACCTACGATATCTGGGGACACCTGCTCAGCATAAAAATTCTAATCATTCTACTTGGACTTGCAACATGCTTTGTTGCTACCGGTATTGCACGCGTTCAAACTTCAGTAAAGAGTCAAATTGCGTATTCTTCTGTTGCGCAAATTGGAATTATTTTTTGTGAGATCGCATTGGGATGGAATACACTCGCCTTGATGCACATTGCTGGAAATGCATTTCTAAGAAGCTATCAACTACTCACCTCTCCTTCGGTAGTGACCTATCTCATGAAAGATATGTTCTACAATTTCAATCCGAGGAAGAAAAATATTGAATCCAAAGTTTCTAAAAAACTAGAATATACTTTTTATGTTTTAGGAACACGTGAGTTCACTATTAATATGTTTCTCTATTCGTATTTGTGGAATCCCATGAAATGGATTGGTAAAAAAATTCCACTGAACAGCAAGAGTATTTTGGGTCTTACAACACTCATCTTTATTGGTGCTATTTTTCTTTTGGTTGGAACCGATTTAAGCGAAGAAGTGAGACACTTCATTTCGCTCGTGCTTGGCATAGTCGGACTTGTCTCTGTATTCGCTGCCTTCACTGAAAGAGAAAACACGTTGAGAAGCTGGTTGCTTGTATGTAGTAATCACTTCTGGGTAGCCTTAGCCGTTACTTTCAATGAACATTACAGTTGGGAACATAACATTATTTATTTAAGCGGAGTAATTGTGGCTGCTTGTATCGGATACTTAATATTGAACACTATCAAACGAAAAGAAGGAACACTCGATTTGAATAATTTCTATGGACTTGGCTACGAATACTCAAGACGAGCATTCGCATTCTTGCTCTGTGCATTGGCCGTCTCGGGGTTTCCAATTACACCAACTTTCATTGGAGAAGATTTAATTTTCTCGCATATTCATGAAGAACAAATTGCGCTTTCACTTATCGTTTCAATAAGTTTAATAATCGATGGATTAGCTTTGGTTCGTATTTATGCAAGAACTTTTATGGGTCCACATTATAAAAAGAATCACGAAGTAGCAGATCGCGCTTCCTAAATATTTCGAAATGAAAAAAATAGTTTTTCTTATTCTTATTGCAATCTGCTCTACCCTTGGTTTCGCCCAATCTCCTCTTCGAAATACAAAGACCAATAACAACGGCTGGTTCATGTATTTCGGAGACCATAAATTTTCTGAACATTGGGGAATTCATCTGGAAGCCCAATTCAGAAGAAATGAAATCATAACGAAACCTCTTCAACTTCTTTTAAGAACCGGTATCAATTATCACTTCGCGCCGAATGCTTTTGCGACTGCAGGATATTGCTACGTCCACACTTCGCCTTACGGCGTATTTCCAACTAAATCGGATTTTCCGGAAAACAGATTCTGGGAACAACTTCAAGTGAAATCGCAAGCTGGACGCATTGAAATGATTACGCGTTTGCGCCTAGAGCAGCGCCTCTCAAAACTTCCTGTGATTCAGTCTACAGGAGAATACGCTCCTGGCGATGATGTATACACCAATCGTGCGCGTGTTCTTGTGCGTCTATCGGTTCCGTTCAAAGGAAAAACCATTGAAGACACATCGCTCTACTTCTCATGCTACGACGAGGCATTCGTCAACTTCGGAGAAAATGTACAAGCCAACATCTTTGATCAAAACCGCGCCTATGGCGCCATAGGTTATAAATTTCCAAAATGGGGAAAACTCGAAATCGGATACATGAACCAACTTCTCGTGAGGTCAGACGGATTGAGAATTGAAAACAATCATACGCTTCAAGTTGGGTTTAGTTCAACCATAGATTTCAGAAAAAATAAAGACTAAATTCGCATCATGACCGGTGCGATTTTTTTTCAGAAACGAATAATTGGAATAACACTTTTGCTATCCCTCGTTTCGTGCGCAACGGATCAGGAGAAGGCACGCGACTACAACAACCAAATAACTGTTGAATTAGAGACTTGTGGTGTAGCTATTTTTCAGTTGGAAGAACAATTGGGTCAGCCGCAAAATCTGAATGAATTTTACTCGAAAGCTGAATCAACATTAAACACAGCAAAAGAGAATTTAACTGAAATCGGAAACTTCAAAGAAGATACCCTTCTCGTTAACCCTGCCCTTCGAACCGTAGAAAAATTTCAAGAAATTCTTTCAACGTATTACAAGCCACTTTGCAATTTGCATCAACTTCCACAAGAGCAGATCTCATTCGAAACCACCGACAGCTGCAGGGTTCTGCGCATGTTCATTCAGAACGAATCGGTCTTCACTCAACAAGATTTCGAAAACGCACAGCAATCGTTTGCCGATAAGTATAAACTTGATTTGACTGAATAACTCAACCCTTCAATTCAGAGAAAATTCTACCCAGAATAATGGTCAATTTTTCTTCGGAAACGAGCGTTTGAAAAACTGGGCTTTTACCTCTCTCCTTTTCAACTCTAATCCCATTCTCATAAGGCTCAATTGCTAAAATAGTTTTGAAAGTCCATGTATTGTTCCGAACCAACCCATCAAAAATAAGACGCTGGTTGGTGACATACAAAACGCCTACGTCCAATTCTTTCATCTCTTCGGTCGTGATTCGCTGCACCGCCATTCTTCCCGCTCGGAAAGAAACGCCCTTCATAATTTTAAATCTCAATGCTGGACCACCGTATGAAAATCCATGTGTTACGGTCCTTAGTTCATGCCAAGACACGTTCGTTTTATAATAGCAGACTTCATCCTTCTTAAGATTTATCGCTACCTCTATAGGCACTAAAGGAGCATTCTCTAAATTCCAATTTTCCTTATATTCTTCTATGATTTTTTGTGATTCTTCCTGAAAGGAATAATTGACACCCAACTTTGAGCATCTCGAAAAAAAATCCTCCAACTCACCTGGACCTATTCTTTTGTCTTCAATAATTTCTTTAATCAACTTATTAGCAAAAACCGTAATCCGCTTTTCAACAAGAGCCGAAAGAGTTTCGCTTTTTAAAGCAAAGGCCTCTTTAATTTTTGCAAGAATTGCTTGCTCTTCTTCTGACAATAATTCATCTTCAATAAACTTCGCGTAGAGCTCATCAAATACCTTCAATCCCGAACTTGTATAGATCTTTTCTTTTTCTTCATTCGTTATACAAAGCAGGACAGAGAGGTGCTCGAGCTCTTCAACTTCAGAAGTTGAAATCTCTGAGTCTGAAAGGAAGAAACCAATTGCTAAAACAAAACAACTGCGTAACTCTTCATTAAACTCCTTCTTCCAATCTTCAATTTTATACCTTTCGCAAATCAATAAAATGTCTTCCCTTTCAACACCCATAATTCCGCGTTCAGCAAGTAGATTGTTGAATTCTACAAAAGCATTCATCGAATTTTTTGAACCCGAAATGCGTTGCCAAAAACTAGCTTCAACAAGTGGTTTTTTCTCAAATAATTTCATGTGAACGAATATAAGGTAAAGTTAAATCGACGAATAAACAGCATATAACTTATAGGAATTTGGCATAAACATGAGGTGCCGAGTGGTTTTTCCTTTGGCTCAAAATTATTTGAGTCATGAAAACCAAAAAAACAATTCTCTCCCTTTCTCTTCTGATTGGTCTCTATTCGTGCCACAAAGAGAACACCATTCCCAACATTCAATGCCATGTCTATGAGCAAGGCTCAGCAGTGCCCATTCCATTCGCTCAAGTGCAATGGTATGAGATAGAAGGCTTCGGATCCCAAGTGAATTATGTTCCGGCATTCATTTCCACGGCCGATGAAAACGGACAATTCGAAATGCCGAAAACAGCGACCGTAGATGTCGGAATTGCACTTGCAACTTCTGATGAGCAATACTCTGAATTCGGATTTACAGATGTCGCCTTTAGCGCTGCGAATCCTAAACTGAGTATTCCTATTTCCTGCAAAGCAAATTTGAAAATCAAGCTGATCGATGACGCCAACACACAGCATAACATCATAGGCGCATCATTCAAAGTGAACAACGGATTCAAAGGCCTGCTTCAACAAGCCGATCTCGCCGGATCTGGAGCCGAGTGCATGTTCAACATACGCGCACATTTCCCCATTGAATTAGAAATTATTAAACACTACGCCTCGGGTAATTATTCTTCAGAATGGATAACACTCGACGCGCTACAAGCCAATGAAATCAATACATACACCCTTTACTATTAAACCCATGAAAAAAATCTCTACTCTCCTACTCAGTCTTTGTTCGATTCTCACCTTCGCGCAAAGTAACTACACGCCGGTCATGAAATCGACCGCGTTCAAACACTTGCTTTCGAAAAACAACTCCTTGGTCTTCTCGAAAAAACAAGCGGCAAACGATGCGTTTTTGTTTCTCTGTGGAAACGATTCCAACCACATCTATTTTCCAGATTATCGAAATCATCTAGAAAATTTTCCTGCCGAAAACAATGTGACCTACCTTGAAACATGGGACATTCAATTCATTCATGAATCGAATAACTCGTCCGATACAAGTCAATTCATTCTGAGTAATTCGAATCTACTCACTCCAGGTCTGCATCTCTTCAATATTCAAAACGAAGTGCAATCGAATTACCATTCGAACGTGAACATTCAAGCCATTAGTTTCGATGAAGGAATGACCTGGAATTCGCTCGTGAACAATTCCATTTTAACCGTCATTCCTTCTAACACAAATTGGTTTTCTGTTGCCCTGAAATATTCCGTGAACGGCACCATGAAAAAAACAGGAATCAAATTTCAAGTGGAAACAAAAAGCCTGATTAACCCAGACACTGCGCCATGGCAAGTGAGTAGCTCCTTCGAAATTGATACACTTGTTGGAAACGATTTCGTGAAAGGCAATGCCTACACACTACTTAGCACAGACGGTGTCTTCGATAAGCCTTTTGTGTTTGTTGAAGGAATTGACTTCGGGACTGACCACCTTCCAACAAGAAACGGAACTTTCGGATGGGATGCGTTTTCTTCTGGCGCGTCAACTGGACAATACGCCATGCTCGAGTTAATGCCTTATTGGATAGACACGCTGCAACAGCACGGATATGATTTAGTCCTTGTCGATTTTTACGACGGTGCACGCGACATTCGAGAAAATGCAGCACTGGTTGAAAAAATCATTCACCTCTGCAATGCTCATAAGAGTAGCAATGAAAGCATTGTCGTAGCGGGCGCAAGTATGGGGGGACTTATCTCGCGTTATGCCCTTCGCACAATGGAAATTCAAAACAAACAGCATTGTGCGCGTCTCTACATAAGCCTCGACGCGCCCCATTTAGGTGCCTACATTCCACTGAGCCTTCAATCGACCCTACACTTTATGGCTCCGCACAGTTCAGCCGCCCATAGCTTCGTGTACGACAAACTGCAACGTCCGGCAGCACAGCAATTACTCTTCTACCAATGGGGTGTTCCAGATCCACTTCTTCCAACCAACTTCTTGACTTTTCAATCTGAGCTTCACAACATGGGCCTTCCAAAAAATTGCAGAAACATTGCAGTTGCGAATGGAAATAAAAATGGAATTGGACTTTCAACCAATATCACAGAACCCTTGTTAACCGAATCGTGCAATGCCTCGAACCTGATCGGTGGAGACGAATTCAGATTGAAGTTTTTTCCTCTTCCCGGTTCGAACGACTATGAAGAAAATACAAGTACCCATCGCGTAATCGCAGATCTAAAACTAACCGAAGTAGATACAGATTTTTTAAGTCTTTCCATTTCACAATACAGTTCAAGACCAAAGGTTTCTGTTAATGCGCTTCCTTACGATTACTCGTGCGGAGGATACTCTTCTTCCATCAAAGAGTTTGTAGACGCAATCAACGAAACCGCTGCGTTCAACAGCGAATGTGGCACCATCAACACAGATCAATTCGAATTGTATCACAACTTCGTTCCCACATCAAGCGCATTGCACTGCAACACGAACGTTCCATTCACTGCTGTTGACGAGACAGAAATTCCCTTCGACAACTGGTATGCGCCGGAAGGAAACAATCAGCCTCATTCTGGAATTAACTACGGAAACCTCGCCTTCATTGCACAAGAAGTATTTGCCGATGAATTACCGAACGGACATTCGGTTTTCAGATTGAGCATAGAAAACAATACTTCTTTCAATTTCGGAAAAACAGGATTGCAGGTTCTTCCTTCAACAATCATTGAAAACAATTCTACGGTAAGCATCGGCGCACTGGGCGAAAGTCAGTCTGCTCCAAATAGTATTGTATTTCCTGGTGACGAAGTATCCATTGAAACAGGAATCGATTGTGGTTCGGGAAGTATAGACATTCAACAATACGGAACGCTTCAAATTGGAGATGCGTCTGGAACTGTTAACGCAGCATTGCACATCCAAGAGTCAACAACCATTAACCTTCACACCAACGGATTGCTTTTCATTCAACCGAATGGAAGTTTGATCTTGGAACAAAACGCTACCTTAAATTTAGTTGGAGGTACCCTGCAATTAGAGGGAAAAGTTACTTTGCTGCCTGGAAGTAAAATCATTTACGCCTCAGGGGAAATCATCTTGAACAACAGCAACGCATCGCTTGAATTCAAAGGCGGACAGCTTCAACTTCTTGCACAAGCTGCGTTAACTCTTCAAGCAAATGAAGGAGCTATAGATGTGTTTTCCATGTGGAATGAAACCGATCTGATTTTTGAAAATGGAAGTCGACTGTTAGTGGAAGGAGTGAACCAGAACAACTCGTTCTTGCGCATTCATGAAGGCGCTATGTTCAACGAGTCGGGAACTGCGAATTACATCAAATTCAAAAATGGAAAAATTGAACTTCAAGAAAATGCAACGCTTCTTTCCTACCAAAGAATGTTCTTCAACAATACAGAAATTATTGGTGCTGAAAATGCACTGTGTCAAGTCGACTACAACAGTCTTTCCTTCGAAAAATCATCTTCCAACAATTGCAAAATAAAAAGCAACTATGGAAAACTATCAGCGGCGAATTCGGATTTCACAAACAACAGTGCACTCAGTGTTCGTTATGGAAACTACAACTTCCAAGAGTGTGTTTTCAATAAATCGAACCTCTTTTCTGAACATTTGAAATCGTTGAGTAAAATTAAAAACTCAAGCTTCGAAAACAACGCTGTTGCGCTTTCAGATTACAGTCTAATTGAAATCGGAGTAACCTCTTGCACCTTCAACAACAACACAATCGCGGCGCAAAAAAAAGGAGGCGTATTCACCATTCGTTGTTCTGAATTTTCACAGAACGGAACGGCTTTAGAAATTGGAAAAGGATGTGTGTTGAACATGTCCTCGAGCAGTGCTGGCGGATACAATGTTTTCGAATTGAACAATGAGCACGTTCATTTCTACCACAGCTCAACACCCTTGTTGAACAGAGGTTTCAACACTTTCAATAGTGCCATCGACTGCAATCTTTGTGGAAACATTGCAACCATCACGTCGGCGAATTGCGCGCCCATTGCACTCGCCAGTGCACAAAACGAATGGCTTCCTATTGCATCGGGGAGTTCAGGTATTTCACTATTCACATCGAACACTTGTGCAAATGGAAACCAATGCGCAATCATGCTTAGTCCGTCTACCGTGGTTACTACGCTGTGTCCTTCAGTCATCGGAATACTCAGTCCAACGAAATCAATAGCGCAAGCGAATAACCAACAAAAGACACTTTCCGATTTTCCTTTGATTTCAACTACAGAATACGATCAATTGCCGCTAGATTCTGCACTCTCGTTGGCAGCAACTTTGGCTTACGCAACAGACAGTTTGTTCGAGGGAAAACGTTCCATTAAACTCTTTCATGAAATTCTCACATCGCCATTGGATCGCGGCAACAGCGAGGTGCGCTCGCTCTCAAATTGGGGAATAGGCATGATGAAAAAAATGATTGAAGAACTTGTTCTTCGCGGAGAAATAATTCCAGAAAACAATTCAGAGTCGTTTGAGACTGCAGTACAACGATATGTGAATGCTTTGAACGCCTGCACAGACAGCATTGTAAGTGACTCTTCCTTCCATTCACAATTCTGGATTGAACTTTCTAAAGCACAACTCTTCCGTTCCTTGGGAAATTCAAGCTTGTGTCACGCCATTCTAGACCAACTGAACACATGCAACATCGAAGGCGAAGAATTAGAGGAGCTGCTCTATTGGAAAGCCCTCACAGCGCATGAGTTGAATAACACAACAGCGCTAACTTCGAACGTCAACGATTCAATCTTCACGGGTTTAAGCAATTCAAATTTTCCATTCGGAATTGAAATTCTCGGTCCACAAGAAGTCTTGTTCTTCACCTGCTTTTCCGATGATAAGCAATTGAATGTTCATTCGGAAAAAATCATTCCTTCCATCAACAACGGCGAATTCAAATTGAAACTAAACAGGAAAAACAAATCTGTAAAATGGAAAATACTCTCGACTTCAGGAAGTGTGATTGAAGAAGGATTGGAACAACAGTGCTCTGAGATTTCGTTCGATTTAAACATTCCAAATGGAATTTACTTCTTACAATTTGAATTGGAAGATGGAAAGTTGAAAACCGAAAAATTTGTAATTGAAAAATAATTACAGGTGCATGAGAATATAAACTCCTGCACCACTAAAGAAACCTAACATGGCCCAGAGTGAGATGTTCTTCAAGTACCACGTGAACGACATCTTCTCTAGCCCCATTGCAGCCACACCTGCGGCAGATCCTATGATTAGCATACTGCCGCCGGTGCCTGCAGTGTAAGCCAAGAAATGCCAGAACGTCCCGTCTTGCACAAAATGCGACGCCCATACATCAGCAGTGTCTACTGCTTCAACCGGATACATTCCAATACTTGCAGCCACCAAAGGAACATTGTCTACAATGGCAGAAAGCACACCTATCGCAATGTTTATCGCATAGGTATTGTTCAATTGTTCTTTCAACCAGAAGGACATTTGAGTCAAGTGACCCGCTTCTTGAAGCGCACTCACTGAAAGAAGAATTCCCAAGAAGAAAAGAACCGAAGGCATGTCAATCTTCCGCAAAGCACTCAATGCCGAATACTTCGCTTTATCAGAATCCATTTGTCTTCCATTCATCAAATCAGTCACTAACCACAATACACCAACAGAAATCATCATTCCCATAAACGGTGGTAGGTGTGTTAAAGTCTTGAACACAGGAACGAATAGCAATCCACCCAATCCTAAAACAAACACAATCATCTGCTTCGAACGAGTCAAATCAGTGGTTGCAGATTCGTGTAATTCTGGTCGCTCTAAATTTCCCTTCAACACAAATGACAAAACAATTACCGGGACTAAAAGACTGATTAAGCTTGGTAAAAAAAGTTCTGATATTAAAGGCCCTGTTGTTAATTGCCCACCAATCCAAAGCATCGTTGTCGTCACATCGCCTATCGGACTCCAAGCCCCACCTGCGTTCGCTGCAATAATAATTACACCTGCGAAAAACCAACGAGACTTTTGATTGCTAATAAGCTTTCGTGTCAAACTAACCATCACTATTGCTGTAGTTAAATTGTCCAACGCAGCAGACAAGAAGAACGAAAGCAAAGAAATAATCCACAACAACTTCACTTGATTCGTTGTTGAAATACGATCGGTAATAATCGCGAAACCATTGTGCGCATCAATAATTTCAACGATGGTCATTGCTCCCATTAAGAACAACAAGATGCCTGAAATCTCTTCGATGTGATGACCTAAACGACCTTCTAAGATCTCATGAGAAATGCCTGTTGGCGCTAGCACTAAAAGTGTCCAACACAAAACTCCTGCAATAAGCGCTGTCGCTGCTTTGTCAATTTTAACGGCGTGTTCAGCAGCAATAAGAACGTAAGCCAGAACAAAAACAAAAAGAATTGCTGTTATCATTCGCCTTCAACTTTGGAAGTTTTTAAATACATGCGAATGTCACTTTTCGCACCCAACTGCATCACTTCCACTAAATCTTGAACAGGTAAATTTCTATCCATTGAAATGGAACACGTGCTTTCCGGAAATGTCTTTCCAATGAATTCTAGACGCTGCCCCAACTGCTCAATGCTCATTTTCTCACCATCGAGATAGTAATCGTGATATTCATCTACCGCTAACTGCAACGACTTCTTCGGTTCGCGCTGTTGCGTTTCTGCCGCCTCTGGCAACAACACTTTAATGACATTCGGATTAGCAAGCGTTGAAAGAATTAGGAAAAACAAAAGCAAGAAGAACATAATGTCGTTCAACGCATGTGTGTTCACCACAGCTCCTCGCTTCTTTCTTCTCTTTATATTCATTTTCCTTGAAGGAATAATGTTTTAAGTTGAAGTGAATACTCTTCCATTTGCGCCACAAACTTGTCTACCGAATTTTGAAGCAATTGGTAAAACACAAAGGCTATAATCCCTACAACCAATCCACCTGCCGATGAAACCATCTTCTGATAAAGTCCTTCAGAAATAACTCCAATACTAATGTCTGCTGTGGTTGAAATGTCGAAGAAAATAGTTATAACCCCTGCTATGGTTCCAATGAAACCCAAGAGCGGCGCCACACCTGCAACAATAGACAATACATTTAGTCTCCTTTCTAAATAAGCCACTTCAACATTGGCCGCTTGCTCCATTAATTTCTCTTGCTCGTCGCCAGAGATTTCGGTTAGTGCTGCATATTGAAAAATGCGCGACCACGCTGCGTTGTCTTCTTCACACAAACGCATCGCTTCCTTGTTGTTTCCAACTTTCAAAGCCGCTAAAAAACTTTCGAAATTATTCTTCTTTCCAACTCCTTGTTTTCCAAGAAAAAGATAGCGCTCGATAACAATCACAATCGTTAAAATAGAGAGAAGCAAAAGTGGAATCATGACCCATCCACCTTTGAAGATAAGTCCAATCAAATCCAACGACTTCTCGTAAGTTGCTCCTTCTGGCGCGGCTTGCAAATAGATCATCTTAAACTAATTTTTTTAATGCAATTTCAAATGCATGCTTCGTAACGAACTGCTCTTCTCTTCCTTGCTTGTAAACATTCTTCAATGCTTCACCAATAATTTTTGAAGTGTCAGAGAAGATTCCTTCGTCAGATAAATCAACATCTGAATCGCTCATCAAATAAGCGAAAACTCTCGCCATTCCACAATTCGAAATGAAGTCAGGAACAACACTGAAATGCGCATCGCACCATTCAGAAATAGGTCCGTAAAAAATTTGCTGATCCGCAAACGGAACATTCGCACCACAAGCAATAACTGAAACTCCTGCCTTGTGCATGCGCTCAGCTTGCTCTTGACTTACTAGGCGTGAAGCGGCACACGGAAGAAATACATCGGCTTGAAGATCCCAAACTTTCGCATTAATTTCTTCGAACGACAACATCCCTTCAGCAACCAACGTGTTGTTCACGCGATTCAAAAACAACGTGCGGATTTCTTCAAATGAATATCCGTTTTCGTTGATCAATCCACCGTTTCTGTCAATGATTCCAACAACAGATGCTCCGGCTTGACTCATGTAAAAAGCAGCAGCAGCGCCTACATTTCCCCAACCTTGAACAATTACCTTCTTGCCTGCAAGACTCTTTTCGTCTTTCCATATTTCGAAGAAATGACGAACGCTTTCCGAAACACCGTAGCCCGTAATCATATCGGCTACTTTGAATTTCATATTTACATCTGGAGAATACTTAACGTCTTCAATGATGCTAACAACACCTCTTCTTAAATTTCCAATACGCTTTACTTTCTGCGCTTCAGTTGGCATGAAGTGTCCGTTGAAAACACCTTCTTGCGGATGCCACACACCACACTCTTCCGTCATTGGAATTACTTCGTGAATCTCATCTACGTTTAAATCTCCACCCGTTCCATAGTAGTGCTTCAACAACGGAGTTACTGCTGCATACCAACGCTGAAGAACTTCTCTCTTGCGTGGATCTGCTGGATTGAAATTAATTCCGCTCTTCGCTCCACCAATTTGTGGCCCGCTTACGGTGAACTTCACCTCCATGGTTTTCGCCAACGACAATACTTCGTGTTTATCTAAACCAGCTCTCATGCGGGTTCCACCACCCGCAGCTCCACCTCTTAACGAGTTAATCACTACCCAACCTTGAGCTTCTGTGAACGGATCGTTCCATTCAAAAACTACCTCTGGTTTTTTATTTTCGTACTGCGATAATAAATCCTTCATTCTCTTGTTAATTTAGACTTCACAAAACTAACACAAAACATGCGTTTATCGAGTATTCCCTTTCTGTTTGCAGCGGTTCTATTCGCTTCGACTTTTCTAACATCTTGCGCTTATGAAAAATCTGCTGCTTATGATTACGATAACAACGCCAATGGAGGTTTTGAAAGACAGTACGACGGGCTTTACGCTAACGCGAATTTAGAAGAAAGTAGAGATAAGGTTGACTTCAGCAGTCTCTCTGCAACGAAAGAATACAGCGGTCCGAAAATGTTGGTGTACAATGCGAACATGGGATTAACCGTAAAGAATTCCGACACCACCATTTCACAAATTACTCGCATTGCTTCAGAACAAAAGGGGTACGTGGTTAGCAAAAGCAACTACCAAATTACCATTCGCATCGAGTCTGAAAAATTAGACGGAACCGTTGCGCAAGTTTCGAAATTGGGAAAGCTTACTCGTAAAAGTGTTTCTACAACAGACGTTTCAGACAACTACGCAGATATTAAAATTCGTCTCGACAACGCCGAAAAGGCCCGCACGCGCTACCTCGAATTATTAGCAAAAGCAGAAAACGTAGAAGCAGCTTTGAAAGTGGAAAAAGAACTCGAGCGTTTGAATACAGAGATTGATCAGCTACGCGGACAAATCATCAAAATGGAACACGACGTTCGCTTTTCAACACTCACCGTTAACGTGAATCAAAAACAAAAACTCGGACCGCTTGGATACCTTTTCGTTGGAATTGGAAAAGGCATCGGTTGGTTGTTTGTGCGCGGATAAACAATTCTGCATTTCCTTTGTTTTGAAATTAAACTTAGGAAAATCATGTTGCGTTCTCTTTTCATTTTCATTGCATTTATCGCTTGTTCATTTGCTTCTGCGCAAAACGGAAGTATCTCTGGAATTATCATAGACAAGAACGCACAAACTGCGCTAACAGGCGCTACCATTGTGTTGCAGAACACCGACCTCGGTGCAATTTCTGATGTAGATGGAAAATTTTTCATTGGTAAAATTCAACCAGGAACCTATAACGTGAAAATTTCATTGTTGAATTTTCTTCCTGCAGAACTCTTCAACGTAGTTATCACAAACGGAAATACAAATACGTTTACTGTTGAATTGGAACCAAGCAGCGAGCAAATGAATACGCTCGAAATTAAGCGCTATACCTACGGAAAAGCAACAGAGACGCCGCTTAGCGTGCAAAGCCTTACGGCAGAAGAAATTCGAAGCAATCCAGGTGGAAACTTCGATATCTCGAAAGTGATTCAAGCACTTCCTGGAGTAGGCGGATTGTCTGGGGCAGGTGAAAGAAACGATCTTTTGATACGCGGTGGAGCTCCTAGCGAAAACGTTTATTATTTAGATGGAATTGAAGTTCCGCAAATCAATCACTTCAGCACGCAAGGATCGTCTGGCGGTCCGCAAGGAATCATCAATGTGAGTTTTATTGAAACAGCTACGCTGAACAGTAGTAGCTTCAATGCGAAATACGACAACGCGCTTTCTTCTGTCCTTCAATTCAAACAACGAAACGGAAACGCACAAGAGATTAAAGGAAATGGAAGAATTTCAAGTACCGAAGTGGCGGGGACTTTAGAAGGCCCTATTGGAAAAAACACCACGTTCTTAGCTTCGGTTCGACGTTCGTATTTGCAATACTTCTTTCAACTCATTGATTTGCCTATTCGTCCGAACTACTGGGATTTTCAATACAAAATCAACACACAGCTCAACAAGAAAAATACACTTACGGCTATTGGCCTTGGTGCTATCGATGAGTTTTCATTCGCAGTTCCAAAGGCGTCAGATCCAACGAAAGAATACATCATTCGTTCGAACCCGAACATCAACCAGTGGAATTACACCGTAGGAGTTACCCTGAAACACACGCTTGAAAATGGTTACTACAATTTAAGTTTAAGTCGAAACATGTTCGAAAACAGACTCGATCGTTTCGAAGACAACGACGTCGAAAATGAATCGCGCCGAACATTGAAAAGTGTGAGTCAGGAAATTGAAAACAAATTGCGTTGGGAAGTAAACCAATTCTACGGCGATTGGAAAGTTGTTTACGGATTGTCTGCGCAATACGTGAAATACAACAACGACTTCTTCGCCAGACTAGCACCAGCTATTTCAGATAGCACAGGCGCTGTTATTGTTCCACAAATTAATCTTTCTTTCTACAACGCAATCGATTTCGCGCGTTACGGTGCATTCGTTTCAATAAACAAAAAGATGTTCGGCGAAAGGCTTTCATTAACGGGCGGAATTCGCACCGACATGAATTCCTTCACCACAACAGGAAACAACCCGTTAAACGCCCTCTCTCCGCGCGTGGCGGCATCTTTCGCTATTAACGAGAAGTGGAACATGAATGCTTCTGTGGGAAGATATGCGAAGATTCCAGTATACACGGTTCTTGGATTCAAACAAGACGGAAAATCTGTCAATCGCGACAGCGATTATATCCTGTGCGATCATTACGTATACGGATTCGAATTCCTTCCGAAAAACAGTTTACGCATGACCGCTGAAGGATTCTATAAGCAATACAGCAACTATCCAATTTCAGTAATCACGGGTGTTTCGCTTGCCAACCAAGGTTCAGCCTATGGTGCAATTGGAAACGAACAAGTGACTTCCAATGGAGATGGACGTGCTTATGGATTCGAATTGTTCCTTCAACAAAAATTTACGAAGTCGTATTTCTTAACAGCTTCGTACACCTTCTTCAAAAGTGAATTCACCGGAGCAGATGGTAGCTACGCGCCTTCAGCATGGGACAACAGACATTTGCTTTCTGTTATTTTCGGAAAGAAATTCAAGAAAGGCTATGAGCTTGGCGTGAAGTACAGACTCGCAGGTGGCGCGCCTTACACGCCTTATGACATGGTTACTTCACAATTAAATTATGTAACTCTTGGAACAGGTTCATTCGACTTTACACAACTGAACAGTCAGCGCTTGCCGGTATTCAACCAGTTAGATATTCGCATCGACAAGAAAATTAACTTCAAGAAATCTTCTCTTGATTTCTTCTTAGACATTCAAAACGCTACCAATGCGAAGAGCTACAGTCAAGACTTGTATTCATTCCAGCGCAACGCCGACAACAGCGGTTTCGCAACCACAGACGGACAAGCCTTGCGTGCAGACGGAAGCAATGGAATTCCAATTCTTCTTCCGAATGTGAATGGAAGTATTATTCCTGCGTTTGGAATTATTTATGATTTCTAAATCCTCGGAAATCTTGCAGGATTTCCTTCAGACATAACGGCATAAACAGCTTCAACAATATCGTCAACCGATGGCTTACTGAAGTAATCTCCGTCTGTTGAATAGGCCGGTAAATGCGGCTTTGAAGTAATTGTAATTGGTTGTGCGTCTAGGTAATTGAAAGCGCCTTGCTTGTTTATGATTTGATCCAGCAAGTAAGCCGAAGCTCCTCCTTCCACGTCTTCATCTACAACAACCAAACGATTTGTTTTCTGAACACTCGATGCTGAAACACCGGTTGTATCGAATGGAAGAAGCGTTTGTGCATCGACCACTTCAACAGAAATTCCCATGTTCGCTAATTCGTCTGCAGCGTTCAAACACAAGTGAAGCGTGCTTCCGTAAGAAACAACAGTGATATCGCTTCCTACTTTCACAACCTCTGCAACACCAATAGGAACAACCATTTCAGAAAGATTGCTTGGCATTTTTTCCTTCTTGCGGTAACCGTTCAAACACTCTACAACAAGTGCTGGGTCGTTCCCTTTCAACAAATTATTATACATCCCCGCCGCTTGCGTCATGTTCCTCGGAACACACACCACCATTCCGCGAACACTGCTAATAATAGCACCCATAGGGCTTCCGCTATGCCAGATACCTTCTAGTCTGTGACCGCGCGTGCTTATAATCGCTGGAGCCATTTGACCGCCTGCAGATCTGTAACGCACACTCGCCAAGTCGTCGCGCATAATTTGAAGCGCGTAATAGATGTAATCTAAGTACTGAATTTCCGCAACCGGACGAAGTCCGCGCATGGCCAAACCAATCGCTTGTCCAACGATTGTTGCCTCGCGAATACCTGTATCGCTCACGCGCAATTCTCCGTATTTCTCTTGAAGTCCTTCACACGTTTGGTTTACTCCACCAATCTTTCCAACGTCTTCACCAAACATTAAAACCTCTGGCATTTCCGCCAATTTCGCATCCCAAAAATCGCGAAGCACAACACGTCCGTCAACTAGTTCAGCGTCTCCTGCATATTGAACAGGAACTGAGCGATCTAAATCATGACGCTCGCTATAAAGCTCACCGCTGTAAGCTTTGTGCATGCGCTCTTGCGCACTGGCTAACCAATTTTTTATATTTTGAATTTCAGCTGAGTGCTGTCCACGAACCTTGCGCAACACTTTTCGAATAGCTTCGAAAACATCTTTGCGAATGGCTTCGCCGTTGTTCTTTAAAGTAGCTGCAGCGTCTGATTCTCCTGCTGCTTCCAGCAAAGCAATGGCCGCGTTAACGTCGGCCTGAATTTGCGCGCGGAATTCGTCCCATGCTGTGCGTTGTTCGGTGCGTGCTTGTGCTTTAGCTTTCGCGCGCAACTCGTCTAACTCCTCTTGCTTCGCTACTTTCTTGCTTGTTAAGAATTTTCCAAACTGAACAATACAATCGAATTCTTCATACCACTCCAACAACTCTTTCGTCTTGTAACGCTCGTGAGAACCGCTCGTGCTGTG
>JBJOON010000015.1:0-18684 GCA_046051235.1 Bacteroidota bacterium | reverse complement strand
TTGCGGCCTAATCACTTTTGCAATGAACAAAGAGGTATTTATCGTTTCAGCCGTGCGCACTCCAATGGGAAGTTTCGGCGGATCATTAGCTAGCGTTTCAGCTACACAATTGGGTGCTACTGCAATAAAAGGAGCTCTCAACAAAATTAACTTGAATCCAGAAGAGGTTCAAGAAGTAATCATGGGTTCGGTTCTTCAAGCAAACCTTGGTCAAGCACCTGCTCGTCAGGCTGCGAAATTTGCTGGACTTTCAGACAGCGTGCAATGCACCACTGTGAATAAAGTATGTGCTTCAGGAATGAAAGCAATCATGATGGCTGCGCAAAGCATTCAATGCGGAGACGCAGATGTGGTTGTTGCTGGTGGTATGGAAAGCATGAGCCGCGTTCCTTTCTACTCAGAGAATTTACGTTGGGGAAATAAATATGGAAATGTGACCATGGTCGACGGTCTTGCTAAGGACGGACTAACCGACGTGTATCACAACTATCCAATGGGAAATGCTGCAGAGCTTTGCGCAAAAGAGTGCAACATCTCTCGCGAAGCACAAGACGAATTCGCTATTGAATCTTATAAGCGTTCTGCTGCTGCTTGGGCATCTGGACAATTTGCAAATGAGATTGTTCCTGTTGAAGTGGTTGGAAGAAAAGGCGATGTTGTTCTTTTCGCTGAGGACGAAGAATACAAGAATGTGAGCTTCGATAAAATCCCAGGGCTTCGTCCAGTTTTCGCGAAAGACGGTACAGTTACCGCTGCAAATGCTTCAACCATGAACGATGGTGCTGCTGCATTAATCTTAATGAGCAGAGAGAAAATGGAAGCATTGGGTCTTACTCCATTGGCAAAGCTTACAGGCTACGCAGATGCAGAGCAAGCGCCCGAGTGGTTTACCACAACTCCTTCATTGGCTTTACCAAAAGCGGCTGCAAAAGCAGGTGTAAAGGTGGAAGATTTAGAGTTGGTTGAATTGAACGAAGCCTTCAGTGTAGTTGGAATTGCCAATATGAAAAAAATGAATTTAGATTCTGCGAAGGTGAACGTAAACGGCGGCGCTGTTTCATTGGGGCACCCACTCGGATGCAGCGGAGCACGTATTGTAGTGTCGTTGGTTCACGCTTTGAAAAATCGCAATAAGAAATTTGGTGGTGCCGGTATTTGTAACGGTGGTGGTGGTGCTAGTGCAGTAATTATAGAGGCCCAATAATTGAAACAGCTTAATTAGATGAAATTATCTTTTCCAAAGCAAATTACGCCGCGTTGGCTTATTTTTACAATAGATCTGACCTTGTGTGCATTTGCGCTGTTGTTGGCATATTTAATTCGATTTGAATTTACTATTCCGAAAAATGAATTGGATTTAGTACTGCTCTTTGCTCCATTTTATTTTGTTGTGAGAGCTGTGCTATTCTATGTTGGAAAATCATATTCAGGAATCATTCGTTTTACAAGCACCCAGGACGCTATACGCTTGGGTTTTGTTTTGTTGCAAGGAAGCCTTGCTTTCATACTTATTAATTTCATTCGGAAAGGAATCAACGGAGCATATCTCGTTCCGATTTCTATTGTTATTCTTGAATTTCTCGTAAGCGCAGCGTTGCTCGTTTTCTTCCGACTTTCAATAAAATTCCTATACATGGAATTGAAAAATCCAAAAGGTAGCAAAACGAAAGTTGTGGTTTTCGGTGCAGGGGAAGGAGGATTGCTGCTGAAAAGAACCCTCGATCGAGATCGCAATTCAGCATTGGAAGTTGTAGCTTTTTTTGACGATAACCAGAAAAAATTTGGAAAGAAATTGGAAGGTGTAGAAATTTTAAGTTCGAAAAAACTCGACGACTTCTTGGCATCCAATCCCATCGAAGAGCTTATTATTTCCGTTCCTGAAATAGCTATTGCTCGCAAGCGTCAATTGGTTGATTTAGCTTTGAAATACAAGGTTGCGTTGAAGCACCTTCCGCATGCGAACAACTGGATAAACGGAGAGCTCAGCGCGAAGCAATTGCGTGAAGTAAAGTTTGAAGATCTTCTAGGAAGAGACGTGATTCAAATGAGTTCCAACCAGGTGAAAGACATTATTCAAAATAAAGTTGTTCTTGTAACAGGCGCAGCAGGAAGCATTGGTAGCGAATTGGTTCGTCAATGTTTATTGTTGAATCCAGCGAAAGTCATTGCCTGCGATGTGGCAGAAACCCCAATGTTTTTATTGGGAAATGAATTGTCGAAATTCATTGATGAAGGGAAGTTGGAAATGGTCATTGGCGATGTGCGTAATGAGTTGCGCATGCGACGTATGTTCGAAGCCTTCCAACCGAAGATAGTTTTTCACGCTGCGGCGTACAAGCACGTTCCGCTTATGGAAGACAATCCTGCAGAGGCCGTCGCAACGAATGTGTTCGGTTCAATGAAGGTGTTAGAAATAGCAGCAGAATTTGGAGCAGAACGTTTCGTTATGGTAAGCACCGACAAGGCTGTGAATCCAACTAATGTGATGGGTGCAAGCAAACGCATTGCAGAAATGATTGTGCAGTCGAAAGACACTTCGCTTATATGCGTAACCACGCGATTTGGAAATGTATTGGGAAGTAACGGTTCTGTTATTCCAGTTTTTAGAAAACAGATTGAAGAGGGCGGACCAGTAACCGTAACTCACCGCGATATCACTCGATTCTTCATGACCATTCCTGAAGCAGTGCAATTGGTTTTAGAAGCAGGCGCTATGGGTAAAGGAAACGACATCTTTGCTTTCGATATGGGACAACAGGTGCGCATTTCGGATTTGGCAGAACAGATGATACGCTTGAGCGGATTGGAGCCCGGACTAGACATAGAGATTCAATATACTGGACTTCGTCCAGGAGAGAAGTTGTACGAAGAAGTTTTGGCTACGGAAGAAAATACAGTTCCTACGCATCACGAAAAAATTCTTTCAGCGAAAGTGCGTGAAGTAGAATCTTCGGAATTGTCAGAGAAGTTATCTCGTTTGGAAGAGCAAATGAATCTTCAAAACAACAAAGAAATGGTTCGTGTCATGAAAGAGATTGTTCCTGAATTCAAGAGTAACAATTCTGAATTTTCATTGCTCGACAATTAATTCTTCATGGCGAGTTACCGCACCATTTCGAAAGAAGCAGAATCGCTCTACAAGGTCAGCGGAAGCAAGCATATTGGAAGATCCTTTCGCGTTCATTCCGAAAAGCAAGTGAAGCAAATCATTCAAAATCTGTGGGAGGAACATCCGCAAGCCACGCACATTTGCTTCGCTTATCAATTGTCTATTCACGAAAAGTTGGAACGAAGTTCCGACGACGGAGAGCCTGGTGGCACTGCGGGAAAGCCAATACTCAATCAAATTAAATCTGCAAAGCTCACTGAAGTTTTGGTCGCTGTGATTCGTTATTACGGTGGAACCAAATTGGGTGTGTCAGGATTGATAGATGCCTACAAAAACGCGGCTAAGCTAGCGCTCGATGAGAGCGGAGTAGAAGAATGTGAAGTGGAAGTTCAATACCAGTTGGAGGTAAGTCACGAAGAGACCCCTGCGCTCATGAATGCGCTCAATAGACTTTCTTTTCGAAAAATAAATACGACGGTTGAAATGGATTTTAAGATCGAGATATCCATCAAAGAAGAAATGGAAGCACAACTGCTAAGCGTCTTGAAAGATCTTCGCTTAAACTCTTTGAAAGTGGAAAATCTTGCGAAGCACCTTTCGTAGAATCTTCCATCGGACCTTTCAAAGAACCTTCCGCAGGAACTACGGAGTAGTAGGTAAATTCTCTTTGAAAAGCCATTGCTTGTCGAACGGCACAATGTGAACTCCACTGAAATAAAAGTGAAGAATGTCTTCTGCAGATTTCCCCTTACGCGCCATGTTCATCGCACCTTCCTGACAGAGTCCAACACCATGACCGAAGCCTCTTCCATGCAAAACAATTTCATTGTCGAGTTCTTCAATATGGAAATACGCCGATTTTAATTTCAAATCGGTTCGCATGTCTTTGGTTGGAAGTGAAGTTTCGTTTTGAATGTAGTAGTATGGCCTTTTATTCGCGCTGCAATTCATGCTTCCAGCGATACAGGCATCAGTGTCGTTGATTAAAATGTTCTTCGAGTTGAGGTATTTCTTCCATTCACTCGAGGTGATTCTTTTTTCCCAAGTACTGTTAGGCATTCCCATGCAATAGGGATCTTTCTTACCAACACAATAGGAGAGGTTTGCTTTCCACACGTCTTGCGCACTGCAGGTTTGTCCGCCGCAATTGCTGTGAAAGAAGGCTGTGATTAATTGGGCAGTGCTATCGACAATTACCAAATTTTCTGTTGCTTTTACCGCGGTGAAAATATCGATGTCCTTTTTCGAAATTCCATGATAGACTTGACAATGCGTGCCGTCGCATACGTCATATCCCACGTGTCTTTCGTGATTACGCAGCGCATAAGTTCTGCTCAGAATAGCCTGTACTTTATAGTACTCCAACGGTTTGTTCGCTCCGCCTTCGGCCTCAACAACTCCGGCTACATACTCTTCGAGAGGAAGCGTATTAATGACTTGAATTTTGTTATTGGAAGGAGTGAGGTTGAAAGCACCTTCATATTTAAAAATAAATGTCTTTGAGTTCTGCATCAATGCAAACAAAGCTTCCAACTTCAAGGAATGGAAATTCACTTGTGTTGTTTGAATGGCTTTGTATGGATCGGTTTTTATTTGAATATTCTTACCATTCAACATAAATACGACAGTGTGCTCACTCGGAATGTGAAGATCAATGGTGTCGCATTTAATGTGGAAACTGTCTGTGCATTGCACATAGAGGTAGGTCCAACTTTTTTGTGAAAGTAGCTCCAATCGTGCGTCTTGAGCAAACGATTGTATGCAAAAAATTATGGTAAAACAAAATAGAAGACTCCTTTTCACGAAGGCTAAACTACGTTCAAACTTTTCAAGCTTTCGAGTGGTTCTCGATATTTTTCAACAGCAGACGTGCTGTTAATTCTGAAGCTCCGCCGTTGCCAAGAGATGCTTTCAATTCAGCGTAAGAGGCTAAAACGGCGTCGCGCTTTGTTCCACCGACTAGAACTGCCCGCAGTTCTTCTTCGGCTTGCGTAACATTCCATTCATCTTGAATGAGCTCGCGAACTGCTTCGCGATTCAACAATAAATTCACCAAGGAAATGAATTTGATTTTCACCAAACGTTTTGCAATGGCGAAAGAAATAGCATTCGCTTTGTAGCACACCACTTGCGGTGTGCCTAGCAAGGCTGTTTCCAGCGTGGCCGTTCCGCTCGTTACCAATGCCGCTTCGCTGGCCTCCAACAAATCGTAAGTCACGTTATAGAACAAACTCACTTTGTGTTTTCCAATAATCTCTTTGTAAATATTTTCCGGTAGGGAAGGAGCGCCTGCAATGATAAACTGATGCTCGGGAAACTTGTATTTCATTTCCAACATCACATTCAACATGCGCGTCACTTCTTGCTTGCGGCTTCCAGGAAGCAAAGCAATAATTGGGCGCTCATCTAAGAAATATTTTTTTCGAAATTCTTCCGGAGAAACGCGTTTGCGTTTGTTCACTTCATCGAGAAGTGGATGACCCACAAACTGAACATTCATTCCTTTCCGTGCGTAAAAATCTTTTTCGAAAGGAAGCACTGCGTAGAGCTCGGTAACGTCACGCTTTATTTTATGAACGCGATTTTCTTTCCATGCCCAAATTTGAGGAGCGATGTAATAATACACCGGAATGCCTTGTTCCTTTGCCCATGCGGCTATGCGCAGGTTGAAGCCAGGGTAATCGATAAGGATAAGCGCATCGGGTTTTTCATTCAGAATTTCATCTTTACATCGCTGAATGTTTTTGAATATGGTGCGAATGTTTTTGATCACTTCCCAAAACCCCATGAAGGCTAAGTCTTTGAAGTGGGTAGAAATCTTCACGCCTTCTTTTTGCATCAAGTCTCCTCCCCAACCTATAAGTTGAAGCGTTGAATCTTCCTTCAAAAGGGCCATGGCTAGATTGCTTGCATGCAAATCGCCAGAAGCTTCACCCGCGATGAAAAAGAATTTCTTTCCTTTCTGCATCAGTACAAATAAATAGCAACAGGAACGCTTACGATGACTACAGCAAGAAGTCCTTTGCAGAAATTGTAATACTCTTGACGTATCATGACAAAGAATAAAATCACATCGAATAAAATGCTCACCGTTACAAGCTTGTCGTGAAAGATATCACTTCCTTGCACCAAGGTTTCAATGAATCTGCTGAACGTCTGTCCGTTCAGCTGTGCAATTAAATATCCGAATACCACAAAGCCGACCCCTGCACCAAGGATACCAGCGGCAAGTCCGTAGGCAAATGTGTCGAATTTACCTTTTTTTACTGAGGCCATTGTTGCAAGTGTTTTAAGGTGTGATAAGCGGTTAAGTCGTATTGAACTGGCACGGCAGAGACATACATGTTTGCCAATGCATATTCGTCGGTGTCTTCACCTTTGTCGTGGTTGTGGAAGGTTCCGGTTAACCAGAAATAATCTCTTCCACCTGGATCTTTTCTATGCTCAAACCAATCGTCCCAAAAGGCTTCGGCTTGTCTTCCGAAACGAATGCCTTTAATTTCTTCGATGCTTCCTTTCGGAATGTTCACATTCAAACAGAAATTTTCAGGAAGCTTATCGTCGTTCAAAACATTACGAACAATAATTTCAGCGTAATGCATAGATGCGCTGAAATCGGCGTCTGCTGCATAGTCCAACAATGAAAATCCAATCGATGTAATTCCTTCCATGGCTCCTTCAAGCGCTGCAGACATGGTTCCGCTGTAAAGGACGTTGGTGGCGGAATTGTTCCCGTGATTCACACCACTTAAAATTAGATCGGGCTTTCTCTTAATGATTTGTGAAATGCCGAACTTCACGCAATCGGCCGGAGTGCCCGAGCATGAATAGGCCTGAACCCCTTCACCAAAGATGTGTTGTTCTTGAACGCGAATGATACCGTTAATGGTAACTGCGTGTCCCATTCCGCTTTGCGCTTTGTCTGGGGCAACCACAACTACTTTCCCGAATCTTTTCGCAACTTCCACCAACGAACGAATACCTTTCGCGGTAATGCCATCGTCGTTTACAACTAAAATCAAAGGTTCTGAATCCATACTGCAAACATAAGCTTGAAAAGTAGCTTCACTTGCCTCAGGTTCATGAATATTTCTTCATCTTTGCCCAAGATTTATAAACATATGAATGCATTCGTAGTAGGTGGTGTTCGCACCGCAATTGGAATTTTTGGTGGTACACTTGCTCCAGTGAGAGCCGATGATTTAGCGACAGTTGTGTTGGCTGAATTGATGAAGAAATTCCCGAACCTTGATCCAGCTGTTATTTCAGACGTGTTCATGGGTTGTGCGAACCAAGCTGGAGAAGACAATCGCAACGTGGCGCGTATGGCTGTTTTGCTTGCCGGACTTCCGCATACCGTTCCTGCAGAAACCTTGAATCGCTTGTGCGCTTCGGGTATGAGTGCGGTCGCTACTGCGGCACGCGCTGCTCACGCCAACGAAGGCGATGTGTTTATTGCAGGCGGAGTGGAGCACATGACTCGCGGACCGTGGGTCATTTCAAAGACGAGTTCGGCTTTCGGAAGAGATGCTCAAATGTTCGATTCTTCTTTCGGATGGCGTTTTGTGAATCCGAAAATGAAAGAGATGTATGGAGTAGATGCGATGGGTGAAACCGCAGAGAACCTTGCTGAGATGTTCAACATCTCGCGCGAGGATCAAGACGCTTTCGCTTTGTGGTCGCAGCAAAAAGCAGCGGCTTCCATTGATTTATTGAAGGAAGAAATTGTGAACGTTTCCATTCCAACAAAAAAAGGCGATCCAATCATTTTCAATACAGACGAATTCGCGAAAGCAGGAACCACATTAGAAGGTCTTGCGAAATTGCGCGCTTCATTCAGAAACGGAGGTTCCGTTACTGCAGGAAATGCATCTGGATTAAACGACGGTGCAGCTGCCTTGTTAATGGCGAGTGAGAACGGATTGAATGCACATGGATTAACACCTTTGACACGTGTGGTTTCTTCTGCAGTAAGTGGAGTAGAGCCACGCATTATGGGCATTGGTCCGGTGGAGGCTTCGAAGTTGGCGTTGAAGCGTGCAGGATTGACGCTCGATCAAATGGATATCTTAGAATTGAACGAGGCTTTTGCTGCGCAAGTTTTGGCTTGCACACGTCAGCTTGGTTTGGAAGACAACGATGCGCGCATCAATCCGCAAGGAGGTGCTATCGCATTGGGTCATCCGCTTGGAATGAGCGGTTCACGCTTGGTTCAGACGGCTTCCATGCAATTGGCTCGCAGCAATAAGAAGTACGCGTTGTGCACCATGTGCATTGGAGTAGGTCAAGGATATGCAGTTGTTTTAGAGCGCGTATAACATGGCGAATATTTTCGAATTCAACGGATACATTCCAGTCATTCACGAATCGGCTTTCATTCATCCGAATGCAACCGTAACGGGTAATGTCATCATAGGAAAGAACGTATATATTGGTCCAGGCGCTGCCATTCGAGGCGATTGGGGACAGATTGTTATTTCGGACGGTTGCAATGTTCAAGAGAATTGCACCATTCACATGTTCCCGGGAACCACTGTTGTCTTGGGCGAGAACGCGCACATTGGTCACGGTGCTATTGTGCACGGTGCGCAGATTGGCGCGAATACCTTGGTGGGAATGAATGCAGTGTTAATGGACGATGTTGTTGTTGAAGAAGAATGCATCATTGGAGCGTTGTGTTTTGTTCCAGCGAAAATGGTGGTGGAAAGAAGAAGTGTTATGGTTGGAAATCCAGCGAAGAAGGTGAAAGAGGTCAGCGATCAAATGTTGGAATGGAAGACGGAAGGAACAGGTTGGTATCAGCGTCTTCCAGAGGAATGCAGAAATACTCTGCGTCCTGTTGAACCTCTACGTGAAATTCCAGCAGACCGAAAAGTTCAGGATACGAAAGGCTACGAAGCTTGGCACGAGCGCAAGTCATGAGTTTTCAGTTTAAGCAATTCAAAGTAGAGCACAGCAACTCTTCCATGAAAGTCGGAACAGATGCGGTGTTGCTCGGTGCTTTCATTCAAACAGAAAAACAAGAAAAGATTTTAGAAGTCGGAACAGGATGTGGCGTTGTTGCGCTCATGCTTGCGCAAAAAGGAAATCGCGTTTTAGCTATAGACATTCACGCACCTTCGGTGGAAGAAGCGCAACTGAATTTCGGCACTTCGAAATTTGCACCTTTGCTCATAGCTGACGAAATTGATTTTTTCAAACTACAAGCTCCTGTGAAATTCGATCGTATTGTTTCGAATCCGCCCTTTTTTCAGAACAGTTTACAAGCCCCCGACGAAGCGCGCAATGCGGCTCGTCATGCTGTGAACGATTGGGTCAAGCGTTTTTGGGAACGTGCTCGAAAGTTAACCGGCAGAGTGAATGTCATTATCCCTGTTGAAGTCTTTGACGAATGGAAACGCGAAAGTGAGCTGTCGAATTTTTTCTTGGTGAAGAAATGTACCATCTTTTCTCGCGCCGACAAACCTGCCATTCGATTCTTGTTGGAATACTATCGCATTGATCAACCCCTTGAAGAGTCTTCTCTTGTTCTTAATAATGAAGAGGGGAAGAGAACGAAGGAGTATGAGGAGTTTGCGGGGGAGTATTATCTGTAATACTACAGATCAAGCACTTCGTGATCAATTCTTCGAATCAATCGCCTTGCGATCAATCGTTCCGATTTCGCTAAAGGTTTGATCGCAAGGCGATTGATCTGAAAGATTGATTCGAAGAATTGATCACCGAAGGTGAGTACTATTCTTCGATTTCGAGAAGAACACTCAACAACACCTGCAACTCCCTAACCTTATCGGCGTTATTCTGAGAGATGTAATGGTGACTAAGCGCGTTAATGTTGCGGGTAACAACATCGGCGTTGGAGCAGGGGTCGAAGAAACGTTGATCCAAAGGTAAGTGCTGACTAGAGATGAATTGTTCAATCTCTTCGCGATCGAGAATAGAGCCGCCTGCAGCAGGATTGATGTAAAATAAAATCTCTTCCGTGTTTGTTTCGCCTTCAGGCAATAACCACTCAGGCATTTGTTCAACATAACATAACAAGAAATGTCCTGGCAAATTCACGCCGTAAATGGGTAAGTCTAAACTTCGAGCCAACAGCAAATACAACGTGCCAATGCTTAACGAAGTTCCTGTTTTCGTATTCAATACATCGAACAACGAATGTGGAGCATTTTGAATTTCTCCAGACACACTCGTGTATCCGAAAAGCTTAAATAAGATATGATTCACCACATTAACCGTCTCCAATGCGGTTAAGCGTTCGTTTAACTCTAACCAAATATCCTGACGCAATCTCGAGAACAAATACGTAATCTCTTCACTCGGAACGTTGCGCTGATAATACTTATTCAAAATCAACATGCCTTCTAACAACTCTTGCTCACCGTTCTGCCACTCTTTAATTGCAACGTAAGTAGTCTTGTATTGGATATTCGCAATAATCTCAGATAAACGCTGAAGCGCCAACGGATCACCGCTTCCAATAATGAAGTGGTCTTCTAATGTGTGCAATACTTCCTCGCCCTTTTCAGTAATGGCTTCGCGAACCGTGTTGAAGACAACTTCATCCGGATCTTCGAGCAATTGTATCAAAGCGTGAATGTCTGTTCGACTCATGTTGGGTGTTTAATTAACAAGGCCAAATCTATTTTACGCTTTAACCGTTTAGACACATCATTTAACTCTTTATTCACACTGAATTTTTAGTAAGTGTCAATAGTACTGACAGCTTGTCTAATTCCTCTGAGAATCGTTACATTGGAATAGCTGTTGTATTATTGAAGTATGATACTTCCGCAAGACAAGACAAAACTCCTCGATGCGATTTTATGGTCCTCCATTTTTATACTTCTCTTTGTTATTTCGTTTTACGGTTCTCGGTATCTTAACGTCTCTCTGTCAAACCTCGGCGTTGAGCCGCGAACATGGAAAGGTCTCTTGCATATGCCAAGCATGCTCTTCGTGCACGCTACACCTGAGCACCTTTGGAACAACGTCCTAGCCTTTTTCATTCTTACAACTATCATCTTTTTCTTCTACTACGAAATTGCCATACCTGTGTTCTTGATGATGTGGGTGTTCTCACCCATTATCCTTTTTGTAATTGGAAGAGATAGCGTCCATGTCGGTGCAAGCGTGCTCATCTATGCTGAATTCGCATTTCTTTTTTTTAGTGGAATATTCAGAAGGAACCTGAACACAAAGCGAATCTCCTTGGCTGTCGGATTTATTTACGGATATACCG
Source organism: Bacteroidota bacterium (assembly GCA_046051235.1). GTDB lineage: Bacteria > Bacteroidota > Bacteroidia > Flavobacteriales_D > Sanyastnellaceae > CAIZGX01. The sequence goes on along the minus strand of JBJOON010000015.1, from coordinate 7,330 downwards.
TGTGGTATATGTTTCCCATTGAACAGCAAGTTTCGTGGGAAGGACATATTAGCGGATTCCTTTGCGGAATTATACTCGCTTGGTACTTCCGAAAGCAAGGTCCACCAGAGCCGGTATACCGTCATGAAGTAGAGCCAGAGCTCAGCGACGAAGATCCGTTTTGGTTGGAAACAGTTCCTGAAAAAGAGCAAAAGCCTACCTTATCAGATTCGAATAGTGAATAAGTTCATTCCTAACCCCTAATTTATTTCGAAACGGACTGCTTTATATTTGTCCTGTAAACTAGATTAAAGACAACACATGAAATTCATTGTCAACAGCCTCGGCCTTTTAAAACAATTGCAATTGTTAAACGGCGTATTGAACTCAAACAATACGTTGCCTATCCTCGATAACTTCTTGTTCGAAATGAAACAAGACGAGCTTACACTTTCTGCGTCTGACTTGGAAACAAGCATGACCACACGTATGGCTATTCAGTGCAAGGAAGAGGGAATGATTGCCGTTCCAGCAAAATTATTGTTAGACATTTTAAAGAGCCTTCCAGATCAACCATTAACATTCGATGTAGATGGAAAGACGTTCGGAATTGAAATCACCAGCGACAACGGTAAGTACAAATTAACTGGACAAAATGGTGACGAGTTTCCAAAGGCTCCTGCTATGGGAACATCAAAGGCATTGTTAATTGGCGCCGATGTGTTGAACAGAGCTATCTCTAAAACAATCTTCGCTGCTGGTAACGACGATATGCGTCCGATTATGTCGGGTGTGTTCTTCGAAATTGAACCGGAAAGCGTTCGCTTCGTGGCAACCGATGCGCACAAGTTGGTTCGCATGACACGTTCAGACATTGGTGGTGACTCAGCTGCATTCATCGTTCCTCGCAAACCGTTGAACTTATTGAAAGGTGCATTGTCTTCGTTGAAGTCTGAAGTGAATTTGCAATACACAGAGAACAACGCCATGTTTACGTTCGAAAACGTAACGTTAATGTGTCGTTTGATCGAAGGGAAATATCCAAACTACGAAGCGGTTATTCCAAAAGAAAACCCTTTCAAATTAACGATCGATCGTTTAGACTTCTTGAATTCAATTAAGCGTGTGAGCATCTTCGCGAACCGTTCAACGAACCAAGTAAGATTGAAGTTGACAGGGAGCGAAATTCAATTGTCTGCAGAAGATTTAGACTTCGCGAACGAAGCACACGAGCAATTGGCGTGTACATTCGTTGGAGACAACATGGAAATCGGATTCAACTCACGCTTCTTGCAAGATATGTTGAATAACCTCGATGCGAATAATGTTCATGTTGAAATGAGCGCGCCAAACAGAGCGGGTATCATTACTGAAGTTGAGAAGTCGTTCGAAAACGAAGACATCTTAATGTTGGTTATGCCAGTTATGTTGAACGGATAGTCCCATTCAAATAAATAGAGTCAAACGCCCGTTCTTCGGGCGTTTGTTGTCTCTAAACGTTTTTAGTCTACCTTTAAGATTATGGTTACAAAAGAAGAAATTGTAAAAGACTGGCTACCTCGCTACACGGGAACACCGCTCGAAGGATTTGGCGAGTACATTATCCTTGTTAATTTTCACAAGTACCTCGATATATTTTCGAAAGAGAATAATGCACCCATCGTAGGCGAGGACAAACCTATGCAAACGGTTACGGCAAACAACATTACCATCATCAACTTCGGAATGGGAAGCGCTATGTGTGCAACCATTATGGATTTGCTGTCTGCTATTCATCCGAAAGCCGTTTTGTTTTTAGGGAAATGTGGCGGATTGAAGAAGACGCGCATTGGCGATTTAATTCTTCCCATTGCCGCTATTCGCGGAGAAGGAACAAGCAATGAATACATGCCTCCTGAAGTTCCTGCACTTCCTTCTTTCCGATTGCAAATGGCAGTTTCGGCAGCTATTCGCGCGCACGAATGTGATTATTGGACAGGCTCTGTGTACAGCACGAACAGAAGAGTTTGGGAACACGACGATAAATTCAAACAATATCTGACAGATATAAAATCAACAGCCATTGATATGGAGACAGCAACGCTGTTCACCGTAGGTTTCGCGAATAAAATCCCACGCGGAGCATTGCTATTGGTGTCAGACAATCCAATGGTGCCAGAAGGAGTGAAGACTTCAAAAAGCGACGAAAGTGTAACTGTGAATTATGTTGCGCTTCAACTTTCCATAGGTATTCAAGCGATGAATGAATTGCGCGACTCTGGCGATTCAGTAAAGCACATGCGCTTCGAATAAGATTATACCAAACCGGCAATCATGAGTGTTCCCATAACAAAGAGGAATACCATGACGGTCTTTCGTATCCATTCAATACTTGTTTTCTGTAGGAATTTATTTCCAATCAAAGCCCCGCTCATTCCTCCGATAAGCGCTAATGCCATTGGCAAGTATATTTCATGTTGAAGGAATAAATGAAACGATGCTGCGTATGTGAAAATACGAACTGTATCTACAATGAAGGCCAAAGCTGCACGCGTTCCAATAAAGACTTGCTTGTCTTCGAAATGATTCATGAGGAATGCACTGCGAATGGCTCCCTGCTGTCCACTTAACCCACCGAAGAATCCACTGAACACACCACCAAGCCAAAGAATGCGCGGAGCCTTGTTCACACGAACCAAGGCGTTCGAGTATTCCATGGCTGCAAGAAGAATAAGCACAAGTCCCATCGTCACTCCAAGGAAAGTGGTGTTGGTTTGAATGATCCAGAATTCAACATGCAAAGGCTGTTGCAAATGCGCTAAATAGTTCAGCGCTTCAGCGCCAAGGAATGCACCAACAGCAGAAGGAATTCCAAACTGAATCACAGTTTTCCAATGTGCGTATTTTCCAACGAGAGTCAACTTGAAAACATTGTTCAAGAAATGAACAATGGCCGTGGCGAACACCGCCGTTTGCAGATCGAAGAATAACGCCAAAACCGGAAGAAGCATAGTGCCAAATCCGAATCCACTGAAGAAGCTCAGTCCAGATCCAAGTGTAGCAATGAGTAATATGAAGACGTATTCCATTCCACAAAAATAATATTCTTCGTCTGCATATTTTTTCTTTTCTTTGAAGTGCTCATGAACGCCAAGAACAACGCTCAACTTCAATATAAAAATAGACTGAAAGAACGTCAAGCATCTTTTCAATCGGAAGAATTGGTTCGCGGAATTTTGGCGCATGATCGTTTAGCATTGGCATCAGCCTTAACCTTGTTAGAAAGCAGCAAGATCGAGCATGTTCAGCTCATGGACGAAGTCATTGAAAAGATTCTTCCACATACAGGAAATTCTTTACGCATTGGAATAACCGGTGTTCCCGGAGTGGGGAAGTCGACCTTCATTGAAGCACTAGCGCGCGAAGTTTTTCAAAATGAAGAAAATAAATTGGCCGTTCTTTCAATAGATCCTTCAAGTCCCATTTCCAAAGGAAGCATTCTCGGCGACAAAACACGCATGAACGAATTGTCATTGCATCCGAATGCTTTTGTTCGTCCATCACCATCAAGTTCACACCTCGGCGGCGTGAACAGAAGCACACGTGAGAGTATCTTGCTTTGCGAAGCCGCCGGATACAACATTGTTTTGGTTGAAACAGTCGGAGTGGGGCAGAGCGAAACTGCTGTGCATGCCATGACCGATTTCTTTTTGTTGCTCATGCTGGCTGGTGCCGGAGATCAGTTGCAAGGAATTAAGCGAGGCATTATGGAATTGACAGATGCCATGGTCATTACGAAGGCCGACGGTGGAAATGAACTGAAAGCAGATCGAGCAAAAGGCGAATACACTTCGGCATTGCATCTCTTTCCGCAACGCGAAAACAATTGGACTCCGCAAGTCTTTACAACGTCTTCATTAGAAGCGAAAGGAATTGATGTTGTGTGGAGGGAAATAGATAAGTTCAATCGTTGGAGTGTTTCAAACGGATGGAAGGAAGAGAACAGGAAGCGTCAACTGATAAGTAGTTTCGAAGAGCAAATTCAGAATGTCCTTTTGCATCAACTTCAAAATAAACCGAACTTCAAAGAGAAATACGAATCGACATTGAATCGCGTAGTTTCAAAAGAATTGTCAGCCCATCGCGCAGCGGAAAGTTTTATTGCCGAGTTCTTGACTGCGTGATTATTTTAGCGCCATGAACGACATTCCAGGTAAAGTATTAATCCCGTTTGCATTTCTCGCTTGCACATGCTTCAATATCTGCTTTTACGTTTCGAAGTTTTTAAGCGAAACAAGTACATTTTGGTTGAATACGTACGCTGAAATACGCGCGCATTGGGCGTTGTTCATGTTTTTGAATTTTTTGGGAGTCGCATCCATTACGGTAGATCACATTGTGAAATACGATAAAATCAAAAAGCCGAAGCGCACCATTCTTTCATTCCTCACCGTAGTTTTATTGGTGGCGTTCTTTACCCAGATTGTATGGGGAATGTTGGAAATCTACATCACCGGAGAAATCAACTAACTGTATTTCTTTCGAAGGTCAATTTTTATTTGCATGCGTTCCAGCGCAAGGGCGAGTAATTGCGCAGCAGCTTCCGCGGGTACATGGGAAGTCACGTTATTCGCAATAGTACTTTCAGTAATGTCCGCTGTGTATAGAAATCTTCTCAGATTGGAAGGAGCCAATTTCAATTGTACTTGAAAGAAGTTAAACAGATAGTCATATCCGTTTTCAAATCCTGGCGCATCGTTCATCTGATATCCCGCCAAGGTTAAGTCCTTCAGCATTTGAAGAAACACATCTTCCGTTATTTGTTTGGAAGGAAAATTCACGACTCGCGCTCAAGGAGGTAAGACGCTAGTTTTCGCATCGCCAATTTCTTTTCTTCCGGAACGGCAATGGCGTTCAAGTGGTCCAACGCACTGGTGTAATAAGATTCACTCTTTGCCAAGGTAACTTCGTCTGCTTTCGATTTAGAAAAGAGATGAAGGGTGGAAGTAATTTTCGCCTGAGGATCATCTGAATTTCCATGAAGTGATTTCAATTCAGCAGGAATGCTTTCGTCTTCGTGATTGGCCGTGTGCAAATACAAATACGTTTTCTTGTCTGAAAGAATATCTCCGCCCACTTGCTTTCCAAATTTTTCAGGATCACCGTAGGCATCTAAATAATCATCGCGCAACTGAAAAGAAAGACCCAAGTGCTCTCCGAATAATCGCAAATGCTCTTGATCTTCTTCAGAGGCGTTAGCCGCAATGGCGCCGAGTCTAAGCGCACATCCTAACAACACCGCGGTTTTTAGGCGAATCATTTCAAGATATTCATCAAGGCTAACATCTTCACGCTTTTCAAAGTCCATGTCCATTTGTTGACCAACACACACTTCCCAAGCGGTCTGATTGAAGCAGCGGAACAATTCAACAAACTTATCTTCTTGATTTTTTAGAAGTAGGTCATACGACTGAATCATCATGCCGTCTCCACTTAACACCGCTGTATTCACATTCCATTTTTCATGTACCGTTTGCTTTCCGCGACGAAGGGGAGCATTGTCCATAATGTCGTCGTGCATAAGGGTGAAGTTGTGAAACACTTCCACCGCAAGGGCTTGTGAAATAACGCTTTCAGCATTGCCGTTGAAGAGTTCATGTCCCAAAAGAGTCAAGACTGGGCGAATACGTTTTCCACCTAAAGACAATAAATAGCGAATGGGTTCAACCAGGTTCGGGGACTCTTGAGGAATCTCCCATTTGGTAAGTGATTTTTCTATGGATTGAATATGATTTTCGAAGTTCATAGTGAAAAAGACAATTGTTGTCCTGTTTTGTTTAAAATGGCTTAGACTTCAAAGATAGGACGACTATTTTTTTGTTGGTTCCTATGCTTCTGAATTATCTTGTCGGAAATTTTATTGCATGCGGAAATTTTACACATCAGTATTTCTTTTTAGCGCATTCCTTGGATTGAATGCACAGGAAAAAGCTCAGACAATTTTATTGAATCCAGATGTTATTCAAGTGGAATATTTAGGAGAGACAGTTGCCTTGCGTGACTTTGTCGCTGATCCGAATTTTCCGAATGAGCAAACCAAGGAGAATAAGATTGGGTATCACCCAAAGAAGAGATGGTCTTTGTATCCGGAAATCAATGCAGATGCATTGCCTAAAGGAATGGACCCCGCCTTGCAAACAGAATATCCTCATCCAGCAACCGATGACAGAGGCTTAACGCTTTCTTTCAACGGCATAGGCAATACCAATGTGAGCCCTGCTGATCCTTCGATAGATGTAGGACCTAATCACGTCATTCAAATGATCAATGGTGGTTCAGGTGCTTATTTCAAAATTTGGAATAAGGCAGGAACCCAAGTTCAAGCTCAAACTTATTTTGACACGTTTTTTGGTCAGCCGGGTGGAGCGGGAGATCCGATTGTCATGTATGATGAATTGGCTGGACGTTGGTTCATGAGTGAATTTACAGCAACAGGAAATAAATTTTCGATTGCGGTTTCTTCAACTGCCGATCCACTAGGCACTTGGTACAAATACACCTTCACTGCTCCGCAGTTTCCAGATTATCCGAAATATGCCATTTGGAACAACGCTTACATCATTACTTCTAACGAGAGTAACCCTGCTGTTTATGCTATCGACAGAACAACGATGCTTGCAGGAGGAACTTCAACCACAGCTCAGCGGTTTACGTTGAACTCTTTTGGAACGATTGGTTTCCAAGCAGCGACACCTGTAACCTTGAACGGAACAACGCTTCCTCCAACAGGGACACCTGCTTACGTTATGCGCATGCGCGACGACTCATGGGGAGCAACAACAGATGCCCTGGAGATGTGGGCCTTCAATATTAACTGGACAACACCGGCAAATACAACGCTAACGCAAGTGGCCACACTACCCATTGCTGCATTTAACTCTTCGCTTTGCGGTTATACAGCATTTGCGTGTATACCTCAGCCCAACTCAGCAACAACTTTAGATCCTCTGCGTGAAGTATTGATGAACCGAATTCATTACAGAAATTTCGGGACGCACGAGAGCATTGTTTGCTGCCATGCTGCCGACGTAGATGGCAACGACAAAGCTGGTATTCGTTGGTATGAATTGCGCAGAACTGGAGGAACATCAGGCACTTGGTCTATCTACCAACAAGCGACTTATTCTCCAGATGCCAACCATCGCTGGATGGCTTCAATCGGAATTTCAGCTTCAGGAAACATAGGTTTGGCTTACAACGTTTCGAGTTCTACTGTTTTTCCTTCGTTACGTTATACTGGACGCAGAGCATGTGATCCATTGAACACCATGACAGAACCTGAAACGGTAATCGTTGCGGGAACTGCTTCGAA
>JBJOON010000014.1:0-20761 GCA_046051235.1 Bacteroidota bacterium | reverse complement strand
GGAATTGGAAGAGTACGATGAAAAGTTCATCTTCGTTCATCTCGCATATTTGCAACAGTTCGGCGGATGGGGACTTCAAGGACAAATAATCGTAGATACCGCAAGTGTTCCTCTGCTTACATTCATTTCACCCATAGGTTTTGGAAACGGTGGAGAATTCGAACAACACTGGCTTGACGGGACTCCCGCAAAGGATCCCATCTATTACTTGGACCTTATTGACACAACGTTCGGATTAATCACAACTGCGCCGTTTCAAATACCTGACACCACCTACGTTCATTTAACCTTCCCTCCACACGGTGAAAATGAATTCGTGACTCCTAGATGGACTTATTCGAACCTTCGCGGTAGCGAAGTGAATTACATTGGGGGGTATGAAGTTCAAGTTGAAAATTACGAGGCTCTTGAAAAAGTTCGAGATCCCTTGTGGGAAGCAGTGCCTTATGATTTATTCGTTATTCCATTAACCGATCGCAATCCCGAAATTTTTGCTTGGTTGGAAATGCTGGATGTGAACGTAGTAATCATCGTTGTGCTCATGGTTGTCTTGTCCATCGTGAACATGACATCGGCGTTGCTTATTCTTATTCTTGAGAGACAATCATTCATTGGCACATTGAAATCGATGGGATTGCCGAATCCAATTTTGTTGCGCGTCTTCCTTTGGCACGCTGCACACATTATAGGTAAAGGAGTTATCATTGGAAATCTTTTGGGAATTGGTATTGCGCTGTTTCAGAAATACACAGGCGTATTCAAGCTTGACCCAGCGAACTACTACGTATCTGAAATTCCGATTCTCATGAACCCCATGGAGATTATCATTTTGAATGCACTCACCCTTTGCGTGTGCGTTTTAGCCATGATTCTTCCATCTTTATATGTTTCTACTTTCCGTCCAGCAGAGTCGATTCGAAAAAATTAAATCTCCTAACCTACCTTCGCATTATGAAGTACCACGAAAACATTCTCGGCACCATTGGCAACACTCCTATGGTGAAATTAAATACCATTGTAAAAGACATTCCTGCTTTGGTTTTAGCCAAAGTTGAAACTTTCAATCCGGGCAACTCCATTAAAGACCGCATGGCTTTGAAGATGATTGAAGACGCTGAAAAAGATGGAAGATTGAAACCAGGGGGAACCATTATCGAAGGGACCTCAGGAAACACAGGAATGGGATTGGCCATAGCGGCTATCATGAAAGGATACAAGTGCATTTTCACAAGTACCGACAAGCAGAGTAAAGAAAAGTTCGATGCCCTTCGTGCGTTAGGCGCAGAAGTAATTGTTTGTCCAACAGATGTAGACCCCGAAGATCCTCGCTCATACTATAGCGTTTCTTCTCGCCTTGAAAAAGAAACACCAAATTCTTGGAAGCCAAATCAATATGACAATCCGAGCAATGCTCAAGCGCATTACGAAACAACTGGTCCAGAGATTTGGGATCAGACAGACGGTAAGATCACACACTTAGTTGTGGGTGTTGGTACAGGCGGTACCATTTCTGGAACTGCGCGTTTCTTGAAAGAAAAAAATCCGAATATTCAAGTGCTTGGTATTGATACGTACGGATCTGTTTTCAAGAAGTACAAAGAGACTGGGGAGTTCGATAAAATACGCATACGTTACAGAAGGTATTGGTGAAGATTTCCTTCCCGAAAATGTCGACTTCAATTTAATTGATCATTTCGAAAAAGTAACCGACAAAGACGCTGCGATTTACACGCGTAAAGTTGCGAAAGAGGAAGGCATCTTCGCTGGAAACAGCGCTGGATCGGCGATGGCTGGAATCGTGCAAATGAAAGATCGCTTCAAAGAAGGAGATGTTGTAGTGGTTATTTTCCACGACCACGGAACTCGCTACTTGGGCAAGATGTTCAACGATGAATGGATGAAGTCGAAGGGTTGGTTATAACCCTTTGCTTTACTTCTTCGCGTGAGATTTAATGACGTTTGAAATAATTTCAACGCATTGCATAATCTCTGCTTCTGTGATACACAATGGCGGAGCGAAACGAATAATATTTCCGTGAGTAGGCTTTGCAAGTAATCCGTTCTTGGCAAAGTCTACGCAAATGTCCCAAGCTGCATGGCTGTCTTCGTGATCATCGATAACCACGGCGTTTAACAATCCCTTTCCACGAACAAGCGTAACCAAAGAAACTTCGTTTTGAAGCTTCGTCATTTCACTACGGAATAATTCTCCCAAACGCTCTGAATTCTCTGCCATGTTCTCATCGCGAAGAACTTCTAAAGCGGCAGTTGCAACAGCACAAGCCAATGGATTTCCACCGTAGGTGCTACCGTGTTCGCCTGGCTTAATGGTAAGCATAATTTCATTGCTTGAAAGAACTGCACTTACTGGAAGCACACCTCCCGAAAGCGCCTTACCCAAAACCAAAATATCGGGCTTCACATTTTCGTGATCGCAGGCCAACATTCTTCCTGTGCGTGCCAATCCGGTTTGAACCTCATCTGCAATCATTAACACGTTGTACTTCGTACACAAAGCGCGAACTCCAGCCAAATATCCTTCATGCGGAACAACCACACCAGCTTCCCCTTGAATAGGTTCAAACATAAATCCGGCGATGTTCGGATCGCTCGACAAGCATGCTTCCAATGCTTTCAAATCATTGTATGGAATAGACAAGAAACCTGGCATATACGGACCGAAACCGGCATAGCTACTTGGGTCTTGCGATGTTGAAATAGCAGCAAGCGTTCTTCCCCAGAAATTTCCTTCAACAAATACTATTTTTGCTTGATTGTCTGCAATGCCCTTCACCTTATAGCCCCACTTGCGCGCAAGCTTTACAGCGGTTTCTCCACCTTCAACACCTGTGTTCATGGGAAGAACCTTTTCATAACCAAAATATTCAGTAATGAACTTTTCGTAAGTCCCCAATTCGCTGTTATAAAACGCACGAGAAGTAAGGGTTACTTTCTCGGCTTGATCTTTCAATGCTTGAATAATCTTGGGATGACAGTGTCCTTGATTTACTGCTGAGTATGCCGAAAGAAAATCGAAATATTCCTTTCCTTCCAAATCCCAAACCTTCACGCCTTTTCCCTTCGCTATTACAACCGGAATCGGGTGGTAATTGTGCGCTCCATAATTGTCTTCCAAATCCATGGCTTGCGCCGAAGTAAGGTTCGTGTTCATCTCTGTTAATTTTCAGCGAATTTAGAATGGGAATGTTGTATTTTTGCAATCCAAAATATTTATTATGTCAGGAAATCGCACTTTTACGATGATTAAGCCAGATGCAACTGCAGCTGGTAACACAGGAAAAATCATTGACAAAATCATTGAATCAGGATTCTCTATCCGTGCAATGAAATTAACTCAACTTACCAAAGAAGATGCTTCTCGTTTCTACGAGGTTCACAAAGAGCGTCCTTTCTACGGAGAATTAGTAGAATACATGACTAGCGGTCCTATCGTGGCAGCTATTCTTGAAAAAGATAACGCTGTTGAAAGCTTCAGAACACTTATTGGTGCTACTGACCCTTCAAAAGCAGACGAAGGAACTATCCGTCGCATGTTTGCCACAAGCATCGCTGCTAATGCCGTTCACGGTTCAGATAGCGACGAGAATGCAGCCATCGAAGGTTCATTCTTCTTCTCTAAGCGCGAGCAAGTTTAAGTTTTTAAATAAAAACTGAAAAAACATCGGGAGCTCGCTTTAATTAGCAGCTCCCGATTTATTTTTGTACCCTAATTAATCAAGACATGAATAAAATCAAAGTAGCCAATCCGATTGTTGAAATGGATGGCGATGAAATGACTCGAATCATTTGGAAATACATCAAAGACAAATTAATTCTTCCATACGTAGAACTTGACATTAAATATTTCGATCTAGGAATTGAAAATCGCGATGCTACAGAAGACCGCGTAACGGTTGAATCTGCGGAAGCTACTTTGAAATACAACGTTGCGGTGAAGTGTGCGACTATCACTCCTGATGAAGCACGTGTTCAAGAATTTGGATTGAAGAAAATGTGGAAGTCACCGAACGGAACCATTCGCAATATTGTTGGTGGAACGGTTTTCCGTGAGCCAATCATTTGCAACAACATTCCTAAGTTGGTTCCCGGTTGGACAAAGCCGATTAACATCGGTCGTCATGCATTCGGTGATCAATACCGCGCAACAGACAGCACCATCAAAGGAAAAGGAAAATTAACCATGACCTTCACACCGGAAGACGGTGGAGAAACAAAGTCTTGGGAAGTATACAATTTCGAAGGAGATGGCGTAGCAATGGCTATGTACAACACAGATGAAAGCATTTATGGTTTCGCTCGCAGTTGCTTTAACCAAGCTATCATGCGCAATTGGAACTTGTATTTCTCTTCAAAGAATACCATCTTAAAGCATTACGACGGACGCTTCAAAGACATCTTTGAAGAAGTTTATCAGAATGAATTCAAATCGAAATTCGCTGAACTAGGTATCACCTACGAACACCGTTTGATCGATGATATGGTTGCTTATTGCTTAAAGAGCAACGGCGGATTTGTTTGGGCTTGTAAGAACTACGACGGGGACGTTCAAAGCGATATCGTTGCGCAAGGTTTCGGTTCATTAGGACTTATGACCTCAGCTTTAATCACGCCAGATGGAAAAACAATGGAAGCTGAAGCGGCTCACGGAACAGTGACACGTCACTACCGTCAGCACCAACAGGGAAAGAAGACTTCTACCAATCCTATTGCTTCTATTTTCGCCTGGACTCAAGGTCTTGCCTTCCGTGGAAAATTAGACAACAACCAAGAATTGATCACATTCGCTCAAACACTTGAAAAGGTTTGTGTTGATTTGGTTGAAGGTGGCAAAATGACAAAAGATCTTGCGGTGTGTATTCACGGAAGTGAGACACGCGAAGAACACTATTTAACCACTGAAGATTTCTTAGACGCTATTGATCAAGAATTGAAAAACAGACTTTCTTAATAAGGAAAAGTAATAACAGTTTGAAACCCATTTTCTAAATGGGTTTCTTTTTTTCCCTTTAATTGAGAAACAAAAATATCAATCAGTTGAAATCCTTTTTTCGGAAGAACCTCAACATTGCGATTTGAATGGTCACACAAGGAGAAAATAATATCTGAATTTTGTTTAACGAATGAAATAGAAAGCTCTGGCCTTTCTGCTTGAGCTAAGGTATGCTTTATCGCGTTTGTTAATAGCTCATGCAGAAGCATTGACAGCGGAACAATCTTTTCGCCTTTAAATAAGATATCTTCTATTTGAATGTCCAGTTCAATCTTTCCATTTAGATTATAAAAATCCAACAAGATATTTATCAAATCAGAAAAATAAGTTTTGATTGAAAGTTCTGAATACAAATCACTCTTGTACATACTCTCATGAATCAAGGCAATAGATTTAATTCGAGATTGAATTCCTCCTAAAGTTCCTTTAACCTCAGTTAAGGCAGAATGCTCACTCTCAATCTCAATTAAACTCGAAATAAAAGCCAAATTATTTTTAACCCGATGGTGAACCTCGCCCAAAATGAACGTTAACTCTTTGTTCTTGTTAATCAATTCCTCTTTGCGATGCGCTACCTTTTCATACAAATTTGTAACATCGCGCAAGGCCGCTTGATTCGCACTTTGGGCAAAAACAAACTCATACATGGTATCATGTATCGGAAAATCATTGATTGTTAAATTGTAATCCTTGATTAAAAAATTTGAATTGATTATCGGGTTACAGGTAAAAAAGAAGTCGTTTTCTACTAAGTGAATGCCCGCCTTATACTTTTGTTTTCCATCTGAAGAATTCAAAAACACCAATTCATCCAAAGACGATTTTTCATTATGTAATTTAGATATTACCTCGGCAAAAGGTTTCGACAATATGAATAAATCTTCAACCTGCTGACCTGTAAAATCCTTTCCAATGGCTTTTAAAAACAACTTCGAAATATAGAGTACTCTTCCCTCTGCATTAACTTTAAAATATAAAGGTGCGGTGCGGTCAAAAATGTGATTAAGAGAACCTCCTAGGACCATATCAAATGAAAAATTACTGCAGAACTTTCTGACGTGTTATTCTCTATTTGTTGGATTACAACTTCCTTTCCAAATCTTTTCCCAAGACCTTTGATTAATCCCATAAGCATGGGTACCATGCCTATTCTATGACTGCGGTATATCAAATCTATTGAATTCTCCTGTTCATTTATGCATTCGAATTGCGGCGGGGCGAGCTCTGGCATAAGGTTACTTACTCTTCCATGAAGCATATTCAAATTCTTTAAAAATGCAGGTAGGCTATCCCCAGCTAGGTTGAGCATTTCGCCATATCCTCTTTCCGCAGTATATAAAATCCAATACTCACCAAATGCCTCCAAAAGTGTATCTGAAGGAATACTTAATATTTCACTTGCTGCAGCTACCAACTGAAATGTAAGCTCATCTGCATAAGGCTTCAAGGTCATAAAACCTTCTGACTTAAAGCCAGCCTTATCTTTAACTTCCTCCCATTTTTCTTCGCCAAACTTTTCTACAATAAGTTCTTCGATGGCTCTGTTAACTATTCCGTACATGAGAATATTATTAAGGTTTAAGATAAATTGGTGAATAAACAGTATTCGAGAAATTCAAATCACGATCACAAATACGAACAGCAAATCTGCAGGTATCAAATCCACTAGATAAGTAGTATCCCGGATACATTTGAACGGTAATGGTTCCTTTCTGCGTTTTATTCTGTCCTGGCGGTGAGGCCCAAGGGACACGATAGTAAAATGGAACAGCATTCGGATTATCACACGGGTCTTCGCTTATTTGCATCCATGTTCCATTGCGTAACTCCTCATAGACACAAAATAAATTGTAACGTGTATCGCACGCTCCAAAAACACCTGATGTATCATTTTGACCAAGTCCCACATTCCCATCACCATCAATAAAATCAACTTCCACAAAAGCACTATCACTGCTAACAGTCATACGCACCGCTTCCACACTCGGCTCATCTGGATAAGTCTCGACCTTCAAGCAGCTGGTCACAACTAAGGCCAGGAAAATAAAAAGTGGTAGTCTAATCTTTCGCATCTTTGTAAATATAGCGAATGAACATCATAACAGAGAAGCGCATGATTGATTTTACGAAAACAACTTCTGAAAATTTTAATTCTTTAGCGATCTCGACGTTCCAAAACCAACTAACGGAAACACTTGTTTACAGACAATTTTGTAAAGCATTGGGGAAGGATAACCATTCAAAAAATCATTGGGAAGAAATTCCTTTTTTACCCATTTCATTTTTCAAAACACACCGAGTTTGTCAAGACAAACCTGTTGTGCACACCTTCGAAAGCAGCGGCACAGGCGGGAATCGCAGCCAGCATTTAGTGAACGACCTTTCACTCTACGAGCAGTCCTTTTTCCCTACATTCAAAGGTTACTTGGGAACACCTTTAGAAGAGGTAAGTCTATTGGCATTACTTCCCTCCTATTTGGAAAGAAATAATTCTTCTTTGGTGTATATGGCGAATAGCCTATTGCCCTTTGCACACCATACTTCTGGGTTTTTCTTGAATGATTTCGAAGCTTTAAAGAATCAAATCGTGGCAAACGAAAAGAGTGAAATAAAAACTCTTCTTCTGGGCGTTTCTTTCGCTTTGCTTGACTTTTCAGAACTCTACCCTATGCCTTTAAAGTTCACATCTATAATGGAAACAGGCGGGATGAAAGGACGCAGAGAAGAACTTACACGAACTGAACTTCACGCTGTCTTGCGGAAGGCATTTCAACTCGAAGAGATACACAGTGAATATGGTATGACCGAACTTTTTTCTCAAGCATATTCGAATGGCAAAGGAATATTTGTTTGTCCACCTTGGATGAAAGTGGTGTGTCGCGATATTCAAGACCCTTTGTCCTTACTCCCTGCTGGAAAGCGCGGTGCGCTTAACATTATAGATCTAGCCAATCAGAATTCCTGTTCCTTTATTGCCACTGAAGATGTGGGAATCGTTCATGAAAATGGCTCCTTTGAAATACTCGGAAGAATGAATCACGCCGAGATTAGAGGATGTAATTTACTTTTTTCAGAATCCTAGGCAACCATTTGTTTTCTTCATCGTCTTGAACATAGAAGTATCTAACTTCTTATCCGAATTGAAATGTGTTGGGCAGGACAATTTGGTGATATGATTTCCTAAACAAAATAAGCAGGGGGTTCCAAAGGGGACCCCTGCTTATTTTATAGACATTTTAACAAGAAGTAATTTTTCTTTCCGCGTTGAAGAATTATCAATTCACCATGAATCAGATGACTTGCGTCTACTCTTGAATCGAGTGTTACTTTTTGTTTATTTACTGCAATGCTGTTCTCTTGCAATGCTCTTCTCGCCTCTCCTTTAGAAGGAAGGAATCCAGAATTAACAAGGATGTCAATGATATCAGCACCCGCTTCAATTTCGGTCTTACTTACCGTTCCTTGCGGAACACCTTCAAAAATATCTAACAACATTTCCTTCGGCAACGAATCGAAAGCGCTGTCCTTCGAGAACAAAATTCCAGAAGCTTGAATGGCTTGTGTTGTATCTGCTGCGCTGTGCACGCGTGTGGTAATGTCTTCGGCCAATGCTTTCTGAAGTGCACGCATTCCTGGATCTAACGCGTGTGCTGCCTCTAGCGCTTCTATTTCTTCTTTTCCTTTCAACGTGAAAATGCGTATAAAATTCTTCACATCTTCATCACTTGCATTCAACCAGAATTGATAGAACTTGTATGGAGAAGTGCGTGCAGCATCTAACCAGACATTTCCACTTTCTGTTTTACCGAACTTGGTACCGTCTGCCTTTTTAATAAGTGGAGTAGTTAATGCAAAAGCGCTTCCTCCGTCTATTCTACGAATTAATTCTGTTCCTGTAGTAATGTTTCCCCATTGATCTGAACCGCCCATTTGAAGGGTAATTCCATGGTTCTTCCACAAATAATAAAAATCGTATCCCTGAATAAGTTGGTAGGTGAATTCAGTGAAACTCATTCCCTCTCGGTCTTCACCGCTGATTCGATTTTTCACCGAATCTTTTGCCATCATGTAATTAACTGTCAAGCGTTTTCCCACATCGCGAATGAACTCCAAGAAACCCATCTCTTTAAACCAATCGTAGTTATTTACGATTTCCGCAGAACGGTCTCCACAATTGAAATCTAGGAAACGCTCTAACTGCTTTTGCTGACACTCTTGATTGTATCGAAGTTCCTCTTCACCCAATAAATTTCTTTCTGCAGATTTACCGCTTGGATCGCCTACCATTCCAGTTGCCCCACCGATAAGGGCTACAGGCTTATGCCCACTTTGTTGAAAATGCAGAAGGGTCATTATCTGAACCATATTCCCTACTCCCAAAGAGCTCGCTGTTGGATCGAATCCAATGTATGCCTTACGCATTTGCGCATTTAAATGTGCCTCTGTTTCTGGGATACTGTTATGCAACATTCCTCTCCATTGCAACTCCTCTACAAAATTCATCTTTCTAATTTTTTACGAAAATACAACCATTAAATCACTTCCTTCAATTGTTCCAAGCTCATTCCGCGCGAACCTTTCAACAAAACTACTCTTCCCTTCACTTCATTCATCCTCAAATAAACCAACGCCTCCTGAGCATTTATCAAATCCGTTGCTCCTACCGATTGAAATTCCTTCCCAATGAAAATACCTTCCAAGCCTAATTCCTGTGTTAGATTGAAAATTTTCAAGTGCTCTTCATGAGCATACTCACCCATTTCAAACATATCTCCAATAATGAAAAACGTATTTTCCATTTTCGAAAGATTTAACAATGCCGCTTCCATGCTACTTGGATTCGCATTGTACGCGTCGAGAATAACCTTGTTCCTCCCTGAATCCCACCACTGACTGCGATTGTTCTCAGGTACATAAGAGGCAATAGCCTTACACATTAAATCTGAGGCAACACCAAATTCGTTTCCAACTGCAACAGCCGTGGCCATGTTGTATAAATTATAAGTCCCCGCCATCTGTGCGTGACAAATATGCTTCGAACCATCAGAAGGTGTGCTAAATTCGAATGAAAGTGTTGGATGCTCTGCTATTATTTCCAGATGAAATCCACCTGACTTGAATCCGTATTTTTTGTGCGGAATACGCTCCGCCATGTTATTTAAATGCGCCAATTCCGTATTGACCAAACAAATTCCGTTGTTGGCCGAAACATAATCGAAAAGTTCGCCCTTTCCCTTAATAATACCGTCCACTCCGCCGAATCCTTCAAGATGAGCCTTTCCAATATTGGTAATGACACCGTAATTCGGCATGGCGTATTCGCAATAAGAAGCAATTTCCTTTTGATGATTTGCACCCATTTCGATGATTGCCATTTCACAATCAGCAGGAATAGCCAAAAGCGAGAGTGGAACACCGATGTGGTTGTTAAGGTTGCCCTGGGTTGCGAAGGTCTTGTACTTCATGCTAAGTACTTCACGCATGAGTTCTTTGGTGGTTGTTTTTCCATTGCTTCCGGTAATACCGATAACAGGAAAAGAAAAGGTTTCGCGATATTGTTTGGCGAGAGCTTGAAGAGCCTTCAAACTATCTTCAACACGAACTAACTGATCAGAATCGAATCGAACCTCCTCGTCAACCACTACGAGAGAAGCACCAGCCTCCAATGCCTGCCTGGCAAAATGATTTCCATTGAAATTATCTCCCTTCAAGGCGAAGAAAATATCATTGGGATGAACGTTGCGCGTGTCTGTTGTTACACGACGCACATCGAGATATTTTTGAAATATTAATTCAATCATAGTGCTAAAATAAAACACCCCGCAGTTGCGGGGTGTTGTGTTCTTGAAATTTCCGAAAGATTATTCTCCTCCTTTCGCTCCGATACCCGATGGTGAACCTACGCGGTCCATAGCGCAACGGAATCCGAGAGAACGACTTGACTTTCTTTCATCCATAAATCTTCTTGTACTTGGAATGTTGTAATACACACGATCTTCCCAGCTACCGCCTTTGTATACGCGAGATCTGTTGTTGATTAAGGTTGTTTTTCCATAATCATACATACGATCTGCACGATTTTCAAAGTCAGGGTTCAAGTATTTAGAACTGCTTTGGAAATCACCGTCATTGAAATCAATGTTATCTGCCTTACGGTAGTTCGTTCTGTTGATGTTTTCTTCCAACGAAACGTTTCTCATTTTCTGACGACCTGAAGTACTTACGATGAAGTTCTCAATGTTGTCAACCATAGTGTAGGCAATATCCGCTTCTGAACTACGGATCAGCTCCATGATTTCATCCATGATAGCCATAGACTCCTCTTCACGACGTTGGTCACGCTTCTCGATAGCTTGATCAATCTTCACTAAGCTTTGATCTAACACTTGAATATCTTTCTCTCCGTACTTACTACGTGTAATCAAAGTAGAATCTTTCAAGCTTTCTAAGTAACGCTTTACTTCATCTACATCGTAAACGTTGTAAGTCAACTTATCTGCAACTGATCCATCGCTATTCAATGTCTTTGTCTTGTATACATTACCTCTATAAGGACGGAATTCAGAACGATCTTCGTCAGTAAGTGGACGATATACATCGGCAACCCATTCAGAAACGTTACCCGCCATGTTGTACAATCCGAAATCGTTTGGTGGGTATTGGTAAACTGGAGCAGTAATATCTGCGTTATCGTTTAAGTATCCAGCAACACCCATTGCATCTCCAGTTCCACGCATGAAGTTCGCACGCATTGTTCCGAAATACTCAGTTCCGTTGTCGCCATTACGAACGTAGTGACCGTTCCAAGGGTAGGTTCTACGATCTGTGATCAATTCTTGGTAAGAGTTTCCAATAAGTGCCATTGCAGCGTACTCCCATTCAGCTTCAGAAGGCAGGCGGTAACGCGGTAAAAGAATTCCATCTTCCATTCTAACTTTACGGAAAGGATCTCCTTTCGGATTGTAGTTAGGAAGTCCTTCTCCTAATTGCTCTCCTTCGTATTGTCCGTTGAAATAAGTTTCTGTTGTGAAGTGCTCATCTGCACCTTGTGCTGCTAAGTTGTGAGCCAAGAAACCTTCACGAACAAGGATTTGCTCGTTCACGCGGTCTGTTCTCCAAGAACAATAGTCGTTTGCTTGTAACCAGCTAACACCTACTACAGGGTAGTCTTGGTATGCCGGATGACGCAAGTACAACTCTACGTATTTCTCCATGTCTTGGTCTTTCTGTCTCCAGCAGTTGGTATCTGGAAGCGCACGACCAATTAATTCTGGGTATGAATCTGCATAAACCATCTCTAACCAGTGCAAGTAATCTAACCAATGTTGATTGGTTACCTCTGTTTCATCCATATAGAATGAACTCACGGTTACAGGAGTTTGTAAATGATCCCAAGTGTAGTTTACGTCGTCTTCAACGCGACCCATTGAAAAGCGACCGCCTTCAATGAATACTAAACCTGGACCGGTCTCTTGACCTGCATATTCCACTCTGTCGAATCCTCCGTTATCAGGATTGTTGTACTCCCAACCCGTAGCAGAGGAACGATTCTCCTCGCAAGAGTTAAGAACAACCATACCTGAGAGGGCGAGTGTTGTTAAGGTTAATTTAAAGTTTTTCATGATTTCCTATTTTATGAAATAACTGTTGGGTTTCTTGTATAACTAAAAAGAAGGACACGCTATTGCGCGGAACTTCGGTTTTCTTGGGCGGCAATCGAAATTGATTCCCAAAGACACTTCGTGTGAACCGCCAGTCGCCGGTGTCAATGCGCTTACAGTAATATCATAACTGTAACCAACACGAATATTATCATTTTGTAATCCTAATGTAGCAATGAAACTATCGCTGTAACGTTGTCCGAACAACATTCCACGGAACCAAACTCCTGCAACGATTGGACCTTTGGTTACATACATACCCAGATTCAACTGTTGGAATTCACCTTGACGACGATAAAGAATGTTTGGTGAAAGTGTGCTTGAGTCTTTATACTTCTGCTTAATTGGAATAACTGCCCCTGCGTGGACAGTATATTTCATTGGAAGACGAGAAGTTCCAACGATCAAACTTTCGTTTGGTTCGTTCAAGTGGTGAACCGCAAACCCCCCATAGAAAGTTTGGCTAAATCCAAGCACACCTGCAGAAAAATCAATATTCTTTACATTTCCTCCTCTTGGTATATCATTTGTTTCATAGATAAAACCTTTTCTCGGATCAATCATATCTCCGAAAGTGAGTTTGCTCCAATCCAAAGATTTTTGGAAGTATGAAGCTTGGAATCCTGCTTTGATACTGAATTTGCGATTAATCGCTTGTTGATATGAGTAAATTCCGCTTACAGTTGTCGTATTCAAGGTGTTTTGAGCGGCGCGGTCATTCATCACCATTATACCTAAACCACCTGAAACTGTTTCAACATGTTGATCGTAACTGGCGCAAGTAGTTACATACGCACCGGTTAATGAAGGCCATTGATTTCTGTAGTTCATTACAAAACGTGGACACTTCGAAGTCCCTGCAAATGCGGGATTCAAGTAAAGTGGGTTGGAGTAAAACTGTGTGAACTCGGGATCTTGGGCCATAACATTTGTTACACCCATAACACAGATAATAAACCCTAAGAATTTTAATTTCATCGCAATCTTCATTCGAAAGTTTGTAAAAAATATTCGATTCGAATAGCAATTATACAACATTTTTGCTTTCAAATAACATGAGGCACAAACAATAAATCGGAATATCTTTGGTTATTGGCAGGCCTCAGAGCAAAACCTTAGAAGATTAAATGCGAACGATTAAGTTACTACTCATCTGTTTATCAGCTATTTGTACAGCAAATACCTCAGCACAAGTAATCCTTGTACCTGAGCAAAAAATTGAATGGCTCGATCTTGAACAAAACAGGAACAATTCCTCTGTTGTCGGAGACCTTTGTCAGTCGTTGATTATTTCTAACTATTCCCCCCTTCCCTATTTAGCGTTTCGAGCATCCTCTCCAAAAGGCGAGAAATTTATTCAACCGAATCTTTCTCTTGTGAAAACGTTAGAGATAGGTGCAGGATATTTCGACAACGACCAACTTCAACTTATTCAAGAAGACTTTCTCATAGATATCGAATCGATTCAATCACTCGACAAACACGAACAGGTGATTACCGTTTTACCCTTCAGAAAGAGAAATGGAAAAATTGAACGTCTGCTTTCATTTGAAGTGCAGGGCAGAATTTCCTTCAACGAGATAAAAAAGAATAACTACACCTATGCTGATCACAGTGTTTTGGCAGATGGAGATGTTTACAAGATTGCAATTGCGAAAGATGGCGTTTACAAAATAGACCGAAGTTTTTTGGAATCATTGGGTATCTCGGTTTCTGGATTGGATCCGAACACCATAAACATTTATGGAAATGGTGGCGCCCTGCTTCCTGAAAAAAACTTCGTATTCAAGGCAGATGATTTGGTGAAAAATGCCATTCACATCCAAGGTGAATCAGATGGCGTATTTAACGCGAATGACTATATTTTGTTTTACGGAAAAGGTTCTGACACATGGACACTTGCGCAAGACAATGGTATTGGCAGAAAACGTTGGTTTCACACAAAGCACTACTACAGTGATTCAGCCTATTATTACATAAAAATCAACGATACTGTGCCTTTGCGAATTTCAACTGAAAACAATAGTTTAACTGCAAATCGAATCTCGGATTCTTTCCAAGATTTTTTATATGTTGAAACAGACCAATACAGCCCAGCAAAATCTGGAAGAGAATTTTATGGCGACTTGTACGATGCTGTTCTTGCTGGAACCTACACATTCAGTTTTCCAAATATCAAAACAACTGAGCCCGCAAGCATGGACTTCAACGCTATTGCGCGGACAATTGGAGGTAGCTCCGTTTTCACGGCTACCATTCAAGGGAACGTGAATACCGTTTCCATCGGAAATGTAACCGACTCGCCTACTTCACAAGTGGCGAGAATCGGCAGAATTAACACCTCTTTTCTTCCAACAAATGGAAATTTCAACGTTGTAGTAAATTTCAATAAAGGGAATGCCGATGCAAAAGGATGGCTCGACTATATCTGCGTGAATGCCACCCAGCAATTGAAAATGCAAGGCACTCAAATGCGTTTTCGCGATACAACATCTGTTGGAATTGGAAACATCACCGAGTTTCAGATTTCCGAACAATCTAATCCAGTAAATGAAATTTGGGACATCACAAATTTCACCACGCCAAAGAGAATGACGCTTTCTAGCAGCGGCACCTTAACAACCTGGACAACCGAAACCGACGAATTAAAAGAATTTGTAGCCTTCGCCTCGAGCTTTTTCACTCCGACAGCTATTGGCAAAATTGAAAATCAAGATATTCATGGTTGGGCAAGTGCAGAACTTATTATCATAAGTTCGCCAGTACTAATGCCCGTGGCTGAAGAAATTGCGGCTATTCACAAGGCTCAAGGACAATCTGTACAAATTGCAACACCGGTGCAAATCTTCAATGAATTTTCGAGTGGAAATCCTGATGTTATGGCTTTCCGTCAACTGGTTAAAATGCAATACGACCGAGCAAATGGCGGTTCACGTGCGCCGAAGAATTTGCTAATTTTAGGAGATGGAGATTATTCGAGAAACAAAGGAATTGCTAACCACGAAGGAACAAACGTTCTTGTTTTCGAATCGAACAACTCACTCTCTCCAACCAGCAGTTATGTGAGCGATGATTACTTCGTTATGGTCTCTCCGCTTGAAGATGGAAACGCTATTGGATTATTAGATTGCGGGGTTGGGAGAATACCAGCGAGTTCTTTGAATGAGGCATACGGTTACTTGGGGAAAATTAAAGCGTACTTAGCTGAAAACACTTCGAGCAGCGGAGGGGCTTCATGTATTGGGGATGTACAGGATTCTCCTTTCGGCAATTGGAGAAATGTTATCACATTCGTGGCAGATGACCAAGACGGTAGCGGCGGAGCGTATGAACAAGTTCATTTAAACTCTGCAAACAGCCTAGCAAACATTGTTTCAACCAATCATCCCAAATACGATATTTCGAAATTGTATATGGATGCATTTACGCAAATTTCAACGCCAGGCGGTGAAAGATATGTCGATGGCGAAAAAGCGATTCAACAGCGTGTTCAAAGTGGAACATTGTTAATGACATACATTGGTCACGGAGGTGAAAAAGGCTGGGCACATGAACGCATTTTAGATATTCCAACGATTGAGAACTTCACCAATAAATATCGTTTGCCTGTTTTCTTAACTGCAACTTGTGAGTTAGCGCGCTACGATGACCCTGAGTTTAAATCAGCCGGCGAACGATTAGTCATGAACGCGAATGGTGGAGCTATTGCGATGCTTACAACAACACGTATTGTATTTAGTGGTGAAAACTATGAGATGGATTTAGCATTTTTCGAGCATGCCTTATACAGCGACAACGGGAACTTAAAAACTCTTGGTGAACTGAATATGCTCACGAAAAACGGGGTGTCTATTGGAAACGATAGTAAACCGAATTTCAGCTTACTTGGTGACCCTGCACTCACTATGGTTTACCCCAAATTAAACGTCGAAACCACACACATCAATAACACGGAATTAGCGGCTTTCACAGACACTTTGAAAGCGCTCGATGAGGTCGAATTCAAAGGAAAAGTAACCGACAGCAACGGTAATTTCCTAAGTAATTACAATGGTTTTATCTACCCAACTGTCTTCGATAAAGAATCTAAAGTAATTACACAGAACAACGATCAGAATGGCGAAGAAGGGCAGTTTCAAGAATTCTCTTCTTACAATAAAATTATATATCGAGGAAAAGCGAGTGTAACGAATGGCGAATTTTCATTCAAATTCATTGTGCCTTTCGACATTAATTATTCTGTGGATAGCGCGCGCGTGAGTTACTATACTGTTTCAGGAAACAAAGATGGACACGGTTACTGTGAGTCATTCAGAATTGGAAGTTTGAATCCGAATGCGCAATTAAACACCGTCGGTCCTGAAATATCCCTATTCCTCAATGATTCGACATTTGTAAGCGGGGGTTCTACGAATACAACACCAATTATTCTTGCTAAACTTAAGGATGAAAATGGAATCAATACTGTTGGAAATGGCGTTGGACATAACCTTACTGCAATCATCGACGGCAACTCAGCTAAGCCAATTGTATTGAACGATTTCTATGAGTCTGATTTAGATACATACACAAGCGGTGAAGTTCGTTATCCCCTCAGCACCCTTTCTATTGGAGAGCACACCCTTACTGTTAAAGCTTGGGATGTCTTCAACAATAGCAATGAAGAGTCCATTCAATTCCGAGTGGAAGAAGATTCCAAAGTTGCGCTTAGTCACTTGCTGAATTTTCCGAATCCGTTTACCACGAATACCAGCTTCATCTATGAGCACAATCAAGCCTGCCAGCAGCTCGATGCACGTGTTCAAATTTTCACTGTAAGCGGGAAATTGGTGAAGACCATAGAATCTTCGTTCTATGCTACTGGCTTCCGTGGACAAGACATTCCATGGGATGGAAGAGATGACTTTGGAAACGCAATTGGAAGAGGAACCTATATCTACAAGTTAGAACTTCGAAATGAAAAAGGACAGCGCGCCGAATCGTTTCAAAAATTGGTAATTTTAAAATAATGTGTTGAAGAGTATATCTATGTTAAATTTGCACCAAGCATGAAAAGTATTTTCAAAATAAATGTCCTAGTTGCTGCCTTGGTTTTGACAACCTCTGCTGCCTTCGCACAACTTACAAATCCGAATGAGTTGAATGGTCGCCAAGCTACAATTAACACCATTACGACAGCCGTTCCATTTCTAACCATTGCACCAGACTCTCGCTCGGGTGCGCTTGGAGACGCTGGTGTGGCGCTTGATCCAGACGCAAGCAGTATTCATTGGAACCCGTCAAAAATGGCTTTCTCTGAAAACGATTTAGACGTTTCCGTTTCGTATTCGCCCTGGTTACGTGCGTTGGTGAACGACATGAGTTTAACATACTTGAGCGCAATTAAAAAATTAAGCAAGACTCAAGCAATTGGGGGATCGCTTCGCTATTTCACCTTAGGAAATATCACCTTTACCGATGAAGTGGGAACTAATATTATGGACTTCCGTCCTGCTGAATTCGCACTTGATCTTGCCTATTCTCAAAAACTATCTAAAAAATTCTCAGGCGGTATAGCGCTTCGCTATATCAACTCAAATCTTACCGGTAGAACAAACTTGCAAGGTGCTGAAAGTCGTCCTGGACAATCGGTTGCAGTTGACATTTCAACCTTCTACACGAATGACAAGATTAAAATAGCGGGACGTAAAGCCAAAATGAATTGGGGTTTAAATATCTCAAACATTGGTGCTAAAATGAGTTACACTAACTCCGACAATCGTGATTTCATTCCAACCAACTTGCGTTTGGGAACTGCGATATCTTCAAACCTTGATGACTACAACAAGTTAACCTTCTTATTTGATTTGAATAAGCTTCTAGTTCCTTCGCCACCCATTTACAACAACGGTGGTGACACGAT
Source organism: Bacteroidota bacterium (assembly GCA_046051235.1). Taxonomy (GTDB): domain Bacteria; phylum Bacteroidota; class Bacteroidia; order Flavobacteriales_D; family Sanyastnellaceae; genus CAIZGX01. The sequence continues at coordinate 2,187 of JBJOON010000014.1, read as the reverse complement.
TATTTCTGGCTACAATCCAGAAGTTGGAACTGCTTCGGGAATGATTCAATCTTTCTATGACGCTCCGGGTATTTACGATCCCGAGACCCAATCAATTGTTCCTGGAAGTAAATTCGGTGAAGAGCTTCGCGAGTACAACATTGCTACTGGATTTGAATACGACTTCGCACAACAATTCGCAATTCGACTTGGGTATTTCCATGAACATTATACAAAAGGAAATCGTCAATTCATTACATTCGGTGCGGGCTTGCACTACCAAGTACTCACGATTGACATGAGTTACTTGGTTAGTACCACACAACAAAATCCGTTAGCAAATACGTTGCGTTTTAGCCTTCGCTTCAGCGTTGGTGCGAATGCTAAAGTTTCTGATCCGGTAGAATAATGAAGATTCGCGTAGGGTTTGGATACGACGTCCATCAGTTAACTGAAAACCGTGAACTGTGGTTAGGGGGTGTTCAAATTCCTCATGACAAAGGAGCGTTAGGGCACAGCGATGCCGATGTTCTTTTACACGCCATTTGCGATGCTTTGTTAGGCGCAGCAGGAAAACGTGATATCGGATTTTACTTTCCAGATACTTCTTCAGAATTCAAAAATATTGATTCAAAAATTCTGCTTCAACGTACCATTCAAGTTTTAAAAGACGATGGATGGAAAGTTGGAAACATAGATTCTACGCTGTGTATGGAGCGTCCGAAGATCATGTCATTCGTTCCTCAAATGAAGACAGTTATTTCTTCCATTTGCGAAATTGAAGAAGAGGATGTAAGCATTAAAGCTACGACTTCAGAGAAGATGGGTTTTGTTGGAAGAGAAGAAGGAGTAAACGCTTATGCGGTTACACTTATTCAAAAAGACTAAGCCCAAACTTTTGTTCCTTCCGAACAATTCTTACAGATATCTATTTCCTTTCTTCCCTTCAATAGCTGTTTGCGGAACTTTGTGTACGCTTTACCCTTCCAAATAGATTTAAAATCTTCCTTCGAAAGATTGCCCATTTCGTGGGTGGCGTCTTTGTCGAAACAACAAGGAACTACCTTTCCGTCCCAGGTAACCACTGCCCCACTCCACATGCGCCAGCAATGGTTGTCTAAAGAAGATTTCACAATAAACTTACCATTCGAAAGACGCTTGTAGCGACTGTATTTCTCGATTGTTGGAATCAGTGGATTGCCGTTTTCGTAATCGTACACCTGAGCTGTCTTAAAGCGAATTTCATCGACTTTGTATTCATTTGCCAAGCGTTTTGCATCTTCAATTTGGTGTTCGTTGGGACGAACCACTAAGAACTGAAAGATGATGTGAGGCGTTCTCGAATTGAGATTTTTTCTTGCCTCGACCAAATGTTTGGCGCCGTCTAAGACCTTCTGTAACGTGCCGTGCACGCGGTATTGCTCGTAGACCTCTTGTGTGGTTCCGTCTATTGAAATCAAAATTCGGTCTAAGCCCGACTGTACAATTTCCTGCGCTCTTTTTTCGGTAATAAAATGTGCGTTGGTGGAAGTGGAAGTATAAATACCTGCTTGCGAAGCCTTCGAAATGAACTGCAAAATATCGTTGTGAATGAAGGGTTCTCCTTGAAAATAGAAATTCAAATAACTTAATGTTGGGGACAATTGATCGAGCCAACGATTGAAATTTTCAGCTTTTAAATTTCCTGTATCGCGCGAGAATTGTTTCAATCCGGAAGGACATTCAGGACAACCGAGATTGCACGCGGTGGTTGGTTCAATGCTCAACGAAATGGGCATTCCCCAAGGCTTTACAGATTTGAAGAAACGCGAAAAATAAAAACCTATATAAACGAGCAAAGCGTTTGTTAAACGCTTTGCTGTTATTGTTTTTTGAATGAATCGAAGGAATTCCTTCATTCCATCTTAGAATTTACCTTGACTTTTCTTCACCTTCGACAACGAGTCGAACTTCTCTTGTCCAAGCACTTTGATTAACGAATCACGCACTTTCATTTGCGCTTCGTAAGCTTCTTTCTTTCCGCGTTCTTCTTTCATCAATTCCAATAGGCCAACATTCTCAAGGGCTACTTCATGCGCTGCGCGCATGTTCTTCGCAGCCTCAGAGCCTGGAACAAATGCTTCCATGTCTTTCACCAACTCTTCGTTAACGAAAGCACTCATTTGCATTTTACGTTCAATGGTTTTCTGTTGAGCTTTGGTAAGCGAT